>NZ_DDDQ01000028.1:0-50418 GCF_002336325.1 Roseivirga sp. UBA1976
AAGCTCCTTTTTCATGACCAAACAGTTCGCTTTCGATAAGATTGGCGGGCAGTGCTGCACAGTTTACCTTTACCAGAGGGCGGTTCCTGCGTTTGCTTATGTTGTGGATGGCTCGTGCCAGCAGTTCTTTACCGGTGCCTGATTCACCCAAAATGAGTACTGTAGCATCAGTTACGGCCACCTGTTCACAAGTCGTTAGGATGGCTTTAAAGCGATCGCTTTGAGTAATTATTTCTTCAAAATTATACTCTCCCTGTATCTCCTCTTGCAAGTAAACATTCTCTGCCTCCAATCGGTCTTTGAGATTCTTCACCTCTTGCATGGCCAATACAAGCCTGTTGTTATAAACATTTCGCTCTATTTCTGCAGCAGCCCTGTCGGAGAATATCTTGAGTATTTCCTGTTCCTCATTGCTCAAAAGGAGCGGTTTATTATTAAAAAGAGCAATGTGTCCAATAACCTCTCCCTCACGGTTAATAATAGGAACTCCAAAGTAGCCCTCAACCCCTGTATCACGAATGTACTTTCTATAGGTACCCCGCTCAATAAGCAACGGTTCTTTGCTTTCCATAATTACACCGCAAGGTGTTCCTTCGGTATTATATTCTACATTCTCTCGAAATTCATTCTCCTTAAAGTAGGCCAGGGTTCTCAGTCTCGATTTGCTGGAGTCGGTACATTCCGTAACTACTACCATATGCACATTGAGAGCCATAGACACCCGTTCAACCAGTGTCTTAAAAAAATCGGTACCTAAGGTTGCGGCTGTAGCCTCAGAAAGCGACTTCATCAATCGCTCATGCCTTTTACGCTGCGATATATCTACTATAAAACTTACGTTATACGCGTGTCCTTCAAACTCAATGTGGTTTACGAATATCTCTACCGGAAACTCCGAGCCGTCTTTGCGCAAATGGCTCGACTCAAACCTCAGGCTTTGAACTTGTTTTGACCTGGCCCAGGTGATGGCATATTTTTTCCGGTCGAAGTTGGGGTTAATTTCAAAAATGGTCAGGTGGTTGAATTCTTCAGAGCTGTAGCCGTATTGCTCCAGTGCTGTTTTATTGGCAAAGTGAATACAGCCCTGCTCGTCCATCCATAGAATAGCCGCCAAGGCTCTTTCTACTGTAAAACGAGCTAGCTGCGGATGATCTGCTATGGTTTTATTCAAAGACATCTCACGATATATCGTGAGTAATTTAGGCAAAGTTTCCCTTTAGAAGGTAAAATGTCGGCCAAATGATCTTTCGTGTCAGCCGCTATAGACAAAGACACCGTACATAAACCACAAGAAACAGGACAAATGAATCGGTTATTATTTACAGCTACATTATTGAGCTTTACATTGGGCTTAAGTGCCCAAACCCTTCCTTATGCAAAAAAGCATTATAACCTTACCCGGGGAGTAGCCATAGCAGGTTATGATCCGGTGAGCTATTTCGACCAAAAGCCCCAAAAGGGCAGCACTGCCATTAGCTATAATCATTCCGGGGTAATCTATTATTTTGTTTCCGAGGCCAATAAAGCCGCTTTTGTAAAGAATCCGGCCCTTTATGAACCACAGTATGGGGGGTATTGTGCCTATGCGATTGCCGATGGCGATAAGGTAAAAGTAGACCCACTAACTTATAAAATCATAGACCGTAAGCTTTATCTCTTTTACAATTTCAGAGGCACCAACACCCTTGAGCTTTGGAATAAAAATGAGAAAAGCCTACTCAGCAATGCTCAAAAGCGGTGGTCTGAGATAATTCGCAAATAGCTACACGTACGGTTCTGCCATATTTCAATTAAAAGGCTATATTTAATTAACACTTTTTTCAATGGAACTTCAGAGAGTATCTAAAGAAATCTTATCCCAGCTTATCGACATTACCAGGCAGCTTAAACCAACCGATTTCGCCCAACCACTGAGCATATTATCGGGAAATACCGTAGGCAAGCATATTCGACACATTGTAGAGTTTTTCGACCTTATGCTGGCCGGAAGAAACGGAGGAATTGTAAATTATGATAAGCGCGATCATAACAAAACGCTGGAAACCGATCCCGACCTGGCCATTACAAAGATGCAGTCTTTGCAAAAGGCCATTAGTGAAATAAAGAACGACTTTTCGCTCTCACTAAAAGTTAACTACCACGAGAATGAACAATATGAGCAAACCCTGAACAGCTCGTATTACAGAGAACTCCAATACAATATTGAGCATGCCATACACCACATGGCCATTGTGAAAATAGCCTTGCAACATAGCTTTAAGGCCGTTGAACTTCCTGCTCATTTTGGTGTTGCTTATTCCACGGTACGTTATCAAAAAGAGCTTACATGTGCACAGTAACTTTCTTGCCAAAAGCAAAAGACAACTTTATTCTTACATCCAACCGAGACGAAGATCCTCAAAGAGCCAGTTTTGAACTCAGCCGGCAAACCATTGGTGGCCGGCCCGTTCATTTTCCTAAAGACCCAAAAGCCGGGGGCACTTGGGTGGCTACCGATAAAAAGCGATTTACCTTATGCCTGCTCAACGGAGGCTTCGAAAAACACCACCACAAGCCCCCATACCGTTTGAGTCGAGGACTCATGGTGCTGGAGTTTTTTAACCAAAACAGTGTTATTGAATTTATTGAGCATTTCGAGTTTAAAGGAATTGAGCCATTCACCCTGGTGATTGTAGAGCACCAAAAAGCCCTTCAGCTGCATCAGTTGGTATGGGATGAAAACAAGCTTCATCACAATGTACTACAAGCCAACCAGCCACACATTTGGTCGTCTTCAACCTTATATCCTGAAGACGTGCGCGAAGAACGCAGGCAGTGGTTTATGCAATGGCTAGAAAGGCAAAGGGAAAAAGAATATGACCAAAAACAGGTGTTACACTTCCATAAATTCGGAGGAAAAGGAGATGCCTGGAACAACTTTGTAATGAACCGGGAGAATAAAGTAAAAACAGTGAGTGTAACATCTGCGGAAAAGGCTGACGGGCACTTTGAGCTTGTTCACGAAAGCCTGGTTTAAACCGATAACATAAAAAAAGCCTCTCTGAAAAATCAGAAAGGCTTTAGTGCGCACGAGAGGAGTCGAACCTCCACGCAACTTAATGCACCACCCCCTCAAGATGGCGTGTCTACCAATTCCACCACGTGCGCGATTGAATGGTGGGCAAAAGTAAATAAGAATTCAACTATTTCAAACAATTAACAGTAGCCATTGGCACTTTCTCTTTTGTGAGATCAAAGCTAGTTTTCTACTTTTAGTCGTAGATTCAACAAAATGGATAAGCAAAATCAAAACAAGCTATTAGGCCTTATCTTCATTGTCATAGGCATAGTGGCCGTGCTCACCAATTTCGATGTGCTTCCCTGGTCGGTCAGGCATTACCTCTTTCAGTGGGAAAACATTCTTATTCTTATTGGTCTGTTTCTACTTGTAACCGATCAAAACAGAAAAGCCGGAACGGTTCTGCTAATTGTAGGCCTTATTTTGGTAATTGATGACTGGTTGCGCATTCACATTTCTATTTGGGACCTTTGGCCCCTCATATTGGTTTTTGCCGGAATTCACATTATCAGGCGAACCGTACCGGCACCCCACACTACTCCTCAAGATACTTCGGCCGCACCTCCTGAAAACCTTATTGAAGACATGGCTATTTTTGGAGGAGGAGACCGGGTTGTTAAAACCAAAGACTTTAAGGGAGGTTCGCTCACTGCCGTATTTGGAGGGTCCAACATAGACCTTACCACCAGCAGTATGCAACAACCCGTTGCTACTTTAAATATCTTCTACCTTTTTGGAGGCTCCAAAATTCGGGTGCCCAAAGATTGGGACGTAGACCTGCGTGTAACCAATATTTTTGGAGGCATGCCAGACAAGCGAATCATTTCCGGCCACAGCCACTCTACCGGTAATACGCTGGTCATAAAAGGACTTGTTATTTTTGGAGGGGCTGAAATATCGAACTAACCAATAGGCACTAATAATCAATTGGTTATAGCCAAAAAGTGACTAGTGGCAAGGCGCATTTGGGTGCATTTTTTTAAATTCCTGAATGAAAAAGCTTTTCCTCTCGCTGGCCCTTCTCTTGCTGGGCATGTTACCCACATCTTGCCAAAACGCTCCGGAGGCCGACTTTGCCTTCACCAACGTGAATATTGTTGATGTTGAAGGCGGACAAATACTCGCCAACCAAACCGTATTTATAAAAGAAGGCAAGATTAGTCTTATTGTGCCAAGCAATGAAGCACGCCTGGCCAATACACAAACCGTGCGCCCGGGAGAGGGAGGATACCTTATGCCCGGCCTTGCCGAAATGCACGCACACATTCCCGGCAACCAAAATATGCGCCTGCTAGAAGAAACGCTCTTTCTATACCTCTCTAATGGAATCACAACTATTAGAGGCATGCTAGGTCAACCATATCATTTAGAGTTGAAGGAAAAAGTAGCTGCTGGAGAAATCCTTGGCCCCAGAATTTACACTTCGGGCCCAAGCCTCAACGGCAACTCTGTAACCTCAGTGCAGCAAGCCGAACAAATGGTGAGAGATCAGAAAAAAGCCGGTTATGACTTCATGAAACTACACCCCGGACTAACCTTAGAGAACTTCAATGCCATTGCAAAAACAGCCAAAGAGGTAAACATGCCCTTTGCCGGTCATGTGAGTATTGATGTGGGCATAAGAAATGCCCTGAAGGCCCAATATGCCAGCATAGATCATGTGGATGGATACATTGAGGGTCTGGTTCCTTCCTCCATTCGGGTAAACCCAAACGCCAATGGTTTCTTTGGTCTTAACTTCACCAAAATTGCAGATGAAAACCTGCTGGACGAACTCGTACAACTCACCGTAGAAAATGAGGTATGGATTGTGCCAACTCAGGCCATGATGGAGCGATGGGTGGGCCCGGAAGCACCGGAAACTCTGGCCCAAGAAACCGAGATGAAATACATGAGTCCCTCTACTGTAGACAACTGGGTGCGTACCAAAAAGCAAATCATTGAATCGCCTGCCTACGATGCCGAACAAGCCCTCCAATTCAACACACTGCGCAGAAAGATTATCCAGAAGCTTCATGCTGCAGGAGTGGGAATACTGCTTGGGTCAGACGCCCCTCAGGTATTTAATGTGCCGGGGTTTTCCATTCAACGTGAACTCGATGCCATGGTAAGAAGCGGTATGAGTCCTCTTGAGGCCATTAGAGCCGGAACTCTCAACCCGGCATTGTTTTTTAAGGCTCCCCATGAATTTGGAGCCATAAAAGACGGGGCCTCTGCCGACCTGATTTTAGTCAGAAAAAATCCTCTGGATAACATTGCCCACTTACAAGATCGTGCCGGAGTAATGGTAAGAGGGAAGTGGCTAAGCCGGGAAGAAATTGATAACAGACTTAAAGAAATTGCAAAAAACTATGGCCATTAAACTCAAAAACCTAAGTGTGCTGTGCCTATGCCTGTTTCTACTGGCGGCATGCCATAAAAGCAACGAGCATACCCCTGAAACACTGTTGCTCTACAACGGTAAAATTTGGACAGGCAACGACCAACAACCCTGGGCCGATTGGGTGCTGTTAGAAGGCAGCCGCATTAAAACGGTTGGCCGGAGCAGCAACCTCCCCAAGGCCACCCGGCAAATAGACCTGAAGGGCAAGCTTACTTTGCCCGGTTTTAACGATTCACACGTTCATTTTGCCAGTGCAGGAGCCTTGCTACTGGGTATTAATCTGCTCGATGTAAACGAAGATGTCTTGTTTATAGAACGCATTAAAGAAACCACCCAGCGCCTACCGAAAGGCAGCTGGATAACTCGTGGTGACTGGGGTGCATATGAGGCTTGGGAAATGGGCTCTGAAGGCAGCAACAGAAACCGCCAAAGCTGGCAGCCCAATAGAGCACTTATTGATAACATTACTCCTGAACATCCCGTACTAGTGACCCGTTTCGATGGTTCGGAAGGCTTGGCCAATCAGCTAGCCTTAGACTACTTAGGCATTGAATCGGCCAGTGGCCTGTTAAAGGGAGATCAACTGGAAGCCGCTTTAGAGCAAGTTCCCGAAAGCTCTTTTGAGCGTAAACTGGCCGAAACGAAAAGGGCTCTGGAAGAGTGTGCCAAATGGGGTGTTACCACTGTTCAGGATATGTCTCCCCTGGACCGAGTAGACATTTACCGCTATTTGCTGGAAAGGGACTCCCTTCTTACCCGAATTAACTTTTCACCCTCCCGTTTAAGTGAAATCTACAACATGATGGAAAACGGCTGGGTAATTGACTGGGGAGAAAACCCCTCACCTGCCGGAGATGAATACATTTCTTTTGGCACCATCAAAAGCCACATTGATGGTATAATGGGTGGCCGATCTGCACGCTTCTTTGAGCCCTACTCAGACAACTCTATGGAAAACCATAGTTGGCGCGGGGGCTGGCGCGAATTTTCCAAAGACATGGACCAATTCAAAAAAATGCTCATTCAGGCCGATAGTGGCCACATTCAATTAAGAGTACATGCCATTGGCGATGAGGCCAACTCCATTCTCCTCGATATACTCGATACATTGGACATGGTGAATGGAGCCAAAGACAGGCGTTTCAGATTGGTACATGCCCAAGTGATTGCCGAAGAGGATTTTGCGCGCTTCAGCAGCCGAAACATTATAGCCGAAGTACAGCCCTACCATGTAACAGACGACATGCGATGGATGGAGGAACGAATTGGTTACGAACGGTGCAAAGGAGCCTATGCCTTCAAAACCTTGCAAGAAGCAGGCTGCCAACTGGCCTTTGGCTCCGATTGGCCCGGAACCAACGCCAGTTATTACCCTATTAACCCACTCTATGGTCTTTATGCGGCTGTCACACGCCAAACCGTAAACGGTCAGCCGGAAAACGGCTGGTTTCCTGAGCAGCGCATAGATTTAGCCACTGCCATAAAGGCTTATACCCAGGGCTCTGCATTTGCCACTTTTGAAGAAGACCTGAAAGGACAAATTAAAGAGGGCATGCTGGCCGATATTGTGGTGGTTGACACCAACCTCTTTGAAACAGAACCCCGGCAGTGGCTCAACGCCCGGTTCGACTACACCATTATGGGTGGAAAAATTGTGTATCGGGGTGAGTAGCTTATTGCCTACTCATCCCTAAGCACATTTACCGGATTGTTGTTAGCTGCGCTAAACGACTTAAAACTCACTGTTAAAAAGGCAATAAGAGCCATAAGGCTTCCCCCAAAAATGAAAATTCCCGCGCCTATATTGGTCTGATAGGCAAAATTATTGAGCCAGGAGCTCATCCAATAATACCCGAGCGGAAACGCCAACACGATGGCCACAAGTATAAGTTTAGCATAATCTTTGGCCAGTAACATAACCAATGCATTGGAAGAGGCGCCAAGTACCTTGCGTATTCCAATCTCCTTTTTCGATTGCTCAGCTGTAAAAGACACCAGACCAAATAACCCAAGACAGGCCACAAAAATTGCCAGTGCCGCAAAACCAATGAACACTGCATTAAATTGCTCATCGCTCTTGTATTGTCGGTCAAATCGTTCGTCCAAAAAGAAATAGTCGAAAGGGTTATCGGGGTAAATTGCATCCCACTTGGCCTCAACGTCATCCATAATGCTGCCCAGAGAGCTTCCCGAAAGTTTCAGGGAGTAATAGTTGCCGGCATTGGGGTTGTAGAAAAAAATAATGGGATCGAGATCTTCTTTCAGAGAAGCCTGATGGTAGTTTTCTACTACTCCAATAATGTTCCAGGACTGTTCATTTCCGGGGTTTACTTTCTCTCCAATGGCCTCCTCAGGGGTGTTGAACCCCAGGTGGTTCATGGCGTTGAGATTAAGTAGCACGGCAGCCGTGTCTGTTTTTAAGTTCTTGTCAAAGCTTCGTCCGGCTATTAAGTCAATTTCAAACTGATCGAAAAAATTTTCATCGATATACATGCGATATATATCTCTCAGCTGATTGGGGTAGTGCTTTGAGGTATAGCCGCTTATGAAAAAGTTTTCTATGCCGGGCACACTGTTGGAGAGAGTGAAGCCGGCTATTCCCGGAGTGGCATTAAGCTCTTCTTTAAAAAGCTTTAGCCTGTTCTCCAGATCTTCTTCATCCCTGCCCGAAGAAGGGGAGTGAATAACTAGGGTTTGATCTATATTTATACCCAACTCCTGATTCCTCATATAGTTGAGTTGTTTGACCACTAGAAAGGTGCCCAAGATAAGTGTAATGGAGGCTGTAAACTGAAAAATGACCAACACCTGACGGAACCCAAAACTACCATTTCGCTTGTAAATCTTACCCTTGAGTACTTTGACCGGTTGAAAAGAGGTGAGCACAAAAGCCGGATAAAGGCCGGAACAAAGGCTCCCTGCAATAATCATAACCAGCAACCCACTCAACACTTCAGTAGACAAGAGTAGATGCCTGTCGAGTGTAAACTCAAGAGCACCGTTGATGTACGGAACGGCAAGAGCTACCAGCAAACCAGCCAGCAACACCGCAAAAAGATTGTACAAAAACGACTCGACTAAAAATTGCAACAATAGGTTAGACCGGTAAGCTCCAACTACTTTTCTAATGCCAACTTCCTTTGCCCGCTTCACCGCTCTGGCGGTGGCCAGGTTCACATAGTTGACCCAGGCAATAATGAGTATGAGGGCCGCAATCACCGATAAAAAATAAATCTGATCAGCCCCACCGTTTTCGCCCATGTCCCAGCCAAGACCTTCCGAGTAGAGATGTATATCCCTAATGTTCTGGGTCCAAAGCACCTCTCGGGCGTTATACTTCTCGTACATTTCGGCCTTTTTGCCATCTAAAAATGTTTCGAGCCGGGCATCAAGCGTTTCCTGATCCACATTGTCTGCCGTCTTCACAAACGTGTAGAAGTCATACCAACCCCAGTTGTTGGGCCAATCTTCATAACCATTCCATGATTTAAGTGAGGTAATGAGCTCAAACTTCATGTGTGAATTTTCCGGAAAGTCCTTAAAAACTCCCGTTACCATAAGCTCTCGTGTTCCTCGCCAGTATATGGACTGCCCGATTGGATCCTTATCGCCAAAGTATCGGGCTGCAGCCGACTCAGACAAAACAATTCGATTGGCCTCATTGAGTGCTTCGCGCTTATCTCCTTCAATTAGTTCAAAGCCAAACATTTCGAAAAAGTTGGCATCGGCCAACACTGCATGCTCTTCATTATAGCGAACTAGTGTGCCGCTGGCTGTTTTCACACTATACACCCCTCCTCCAAAGGGCAAAATGCGTGTGACCATTTCAACTTCAGGAAACTCGGCCAGTAATGCCGGAGCAACAGCAGGGTATACCGGAGCACTCTTTACTTTGAGCTGGCCGTTGCCATACATATCCATTACCACCCTGTAGGTGCTTTCTGCCTTTGGGTGAAAATTGTCGTAAGAAAGCTCTTTGAGTACATGGAGGCTAATGAGCAGACAGGCGGCAATACCGGCAACAAGACCGGATAGATTAATGAAACTGTAGCCTTTTTGCTTTCTGAAATTGCGCAGGCTCACTACAATATAATTTTTAAACATGGCTATAGGAATTGAGTTAAATGACCTTTTTCTAAACGATGAGGGCCTAAAGAATTTGAGAACATCCCAGATGAACCACCACCGGGCTTTCCTTAGGCCGTACGTTTGTTTACGATAATAAAATGCTTCCAGAAGATCTCCCTGAATCTCATCAATGAGTTCATCGGCACAGTACCACTCTAAAAAGCGATTGGCCCAATTGGGCAAGTCCTGATGATCGAGGGAGCCTTGTTTCATAGCTGGTAAGAAAAGTTGACCTTGGGCATCATTTGCCACAATTTCTGGCGGCTTTCCTGAATTTGTTCCAAAGTGGAAAGCCCCACCTTGGTCACTTCAAAAATTCGTTTTCTCCGTCCGCCCCTTTCAGCAGTTGCTCCTCCCATTTTTGAAGAAATTAACCCTTTCTTTTCCAATCGTTTTAGTACGGTGTGAATGGCCGAGATAGAAATTCGGCTCTTCATATGCTCTGCATAGGCTTCGGCAACCGTATATCCATAGGCCTCTTCGGGCATTACAGCCACTAAGAGCAAAATGGTCTCTTCTAAGTTTCCCAAACTTTGACTCATATTATTTCAACTATTGTAGAACAAATAAAGCAAGAACCACCCATTTCTACAACATTTGTAGAACTTATTGTAAAACACAGACCAAGCTACCGCTCATCAGACCGTCTGTAAGATTTTCTAAATAACTCTTGCAACAGACTTGCATTTGCAACAATATTGCACAAAAGTTATTCTGATTATGAAAAACATAACCACGATCAAATCATTTCTAATGGCGTTTTTGCTGCTAGGTCTTATGGCCTGCGACAATGACGATCCGGAGCCAGTTAATGAAGAAGAGCTGATCACTACCGTTCGGGTAACGTTTACTCCCTCCGGTGGCGGCTCGGCCATTGTAGCTACATTTCAAGACCTTGATGGCGAAGGAGGCAATGCACCGGTAATTACCAACCCTACTTTGGCAGCCAATACTACCTATAGTGTTTCAGTAGAATTCTTAAATGAGTCGGAAACCCCTACAGAAGATATTACTGAAGAGGTAGAAGAAGAAGCCGAAGAGCATCAGGTATTCTTTGTAGCCGCCAGCGGCCTCAACTTTACTTATGCTTACAACGATGAGGACGGTAATGGCAAGCCACTGGGCCTAATGGGCACAGCCACAACGGGCGATGCCAGCAACGGCACGCTTACTGTATTACTCATTCATGAGCCTAATAAAAGCGCCAGTGGCGTAAGCGCGGGCGATCCGACTAATGCCGGTGGCGAAGAAGATGTAAGGGTGAACTTTAGTGTAACCATACAATAACTCAGTAGTTTTCTCAAATACAATTCCCACGGGGCGGCTGAAGAGCTGCCCTTTTTTCGTTTCATCAACCCTACCATCTATACCATGCAGGGTGTGTATTTTGCCTAATTTTTTGCAATATTGACCGATAAACTACCTAATCCGATAATCATGAAGAAGCTAATAAAATTGAACTGGTTGCTGGTGGCCCTTCTGGCTACAGTATCCCTGGGTTGCGACAAAGACGACCCGGATCCGGTAAATGAAGAAGAACTCATTACCAAAGTAGAGCTCACTTTTACCAGCACAGGGCCTATTAACGAGACCATAGTGGCTAGCTGGGAAGATACCGATGGAGACGGTGGCTCTGACCCGGTGATTGACGATATTGTTCTTACAGAAAGCAATACGTACGACCTTACTCTGGCCTTTTTTAATGGGGCTGTAAACATTACTCCAGAAATAAAGGCAGAAGCCAGAGACCATCAGCTCTTCTTTGAAATCAGCTCGAGCCTTACACTTTTGGTAGAATACAACGACACCGAAACAGATTATACTATAGACGGACAGGATTACCCTGTTGGGCTCAAGAATAATGCTTCGGCAGGAAACGCCAGCACCGGTACTCTTACGGTAATTCTGGTGCATGAGCCAGCCAAGTTCCAAACGGGAGTTGCAGAGGGAGACCAAACCAATGCCGGAGGCGAAGAAGATGTGCGGGTAACGTTTAATGTTACTATTCAATAGCAGCTACTACAGCAACCACTTAAGGGCTGTTTGGGTAAACAGGTGTTAACACATCTGCCGGCCAAAACAGCCTTTTCTTTTATCATTTTGCATTGTAGCTCTCTGTCGAATCTTTTAACTTATTCCATCAATATCAACTTTTGAACCTCCTAGCATGAGCCACAAAATACAGACCCTTTCCGGTTACTTTCATGAGTATCAAAAAAGCGTATTGGAGCCCGAAGCCTTTTGGTCCAGAATTGCTGAATCGTTCCACTGGCGTAAAAAATGGACTAAAACCCTGGAATGGGACTTTGAAGGCCCCAATGTGAAGTGGTTTGTGAATGGTAAGCTCAACCTAACTGAGAATATTTTTGAACGCCATTTATATACTAAAGGAGAAACTCCTGCCATCATCTGGGAACCTAATAATCCGGATGAACCTAACAGAACCCTTACTTACAGCGAATTATATCGCCTTACCAACCAGTTTTGCAATGCACTAAAGGCTCAGGGTATTGGTAAAGGCGATCGGGTGATTATCTACATGCCCATGGTTCCGGAGGCAGCCATCGCCATGTTGGCCTGTGCCAGAGTAGGGGCCATTCACTCAGTGGTCTTTGCAGGGTTCTCGGCTAGTTCTTTGGCCGATCGAATCAATGACTGCCAGGCCAAAATGGTACTGACATCCGATGGTAACTTTCGTGGCCAAAAGCAAATTGAGGTAAAGGCGGTTGTAGATGAAGCCCTGACCAAATGCACATCGGTGCAAAAGGTAATTGTACTGCAACGAACACATCAACCCGTGAATATGGTGACCAACCGCGACCTGTGGTGGCACAATGCAATTGATGGCCAGACCTACGAGTTTGAGGCGGAAGAAATGGACGCTGAAGACATGCTGTTTATTCTTTACACCTCAGGATCTACCGGCAAACCCAAAGGGGTAGTGCACACCACGGGGGGGTACATGGTATATAGCTATTATTCGTTTCTCAATGTATTTCAGTATAGTCAGGGCGATATTTACTGGTGTACGGCCGATGTAGGTTGGATTACCGGCCACTCATACATTGTCTACGGCCCGTTATTGGCAGGGGCCACCACGCTAATGTTTGAGGGAGTCCCCACTCATCCTCATCCGGGCCGATTCTGGGAAATTGTAGACAAATATAAAGTCAACCAATTCTATACCGCGCCCACAGCCATCCGTGCCCTGCAAGCTTACGGTCTGGAGCCTGTAGAACCCTATAGTCTCTCTTCGCTAAAGGTTATAGGTTCTGTTGGCGAGCCTATCAATGAAGAGGCCTGGCACTGGTATCATGACCATATAGGAAAAGGCAATTGCCCTCTGGTAGATACCTGGTGGCAAACCGAAACAGGAGGAATCATGATTTCGGCCCTGGCAGGCATTACACCAAACAAACCGGCACATGCTTCGCTGCCTCTTCCGGGTGTTCAACCGGTGATTGTAGATGCGGAAGGCAATGAACTTACCGGAAATAATGTAGAAGGCAATTTGTGCATAAAGTTTCCATGGCCGTCCATGTTGCGCACCACTTATGGCGATCATGAAAAGTGCAAAAACGTATATTTTTCGACTTACAAGGGCATGTACTTTACGGGCGATGGAGCCAAAAGAGACCATGACGGTTACCTCAGAATACTCGGTCGGGTAGATGATGTGATTAACGTTTCGGGACATCGAATGGGAACGGCCGAAGTAGAAAATGCCATCAACGAGCATCCAAAAGTGGTAGAGTCGGCCGTGGTGGGTTTTCCACACGAAGTAAAGGGCCAGGGTATTTATGCTTTTGTGATTTGCGACATGACAGGACGCACTGAGGAGAGTCTGAAGGAAGAAATAAAAGAGACCGTGCGCAAAATTATTGGCCCAATTGCCAAACCGGACGTAGTGCAAATAGTGCCCGGGCTTCCTAAAACACGCTCAGGAAAAATTATGCGCAGAATTCTCCGTAAGGTGGCCAGCAAAGACCTATCAAACCTTGGTGATACTTCTACCTTGCTCAATCCGGAAGTGGTAGACGACATTATTAAAGGGGCAGGCCTTTGAGCCAATCGGTCTACTGCTTAAAAAAGAGACGACTGAGTAGATTGAGTTTCGGGTACTTGAAGCTCATAACCTAGTTCAGCATTGAGTTTTTTAATAAAATAGGCAGAGAGTAATGGAGAAGCTTTCTCTAAATTCTGGTGTACAAAAAAATAAATATCTGTCAGGCCTCCGGTAGCCACCCAAGCCTTTATTCGTTGCAACCAATCATCTAGCCGAGTATAGTCCGACTCATGGTTGGCTCCCACATAGCGAATAAAAACCTGCGGTGTTGTGAGCCGCATATGAAGCAAATCTCTACGCCCTGCTGTGTCGGTAATGATATTAGAGACTCTTTTAGACTCCAGCAATTGGTAGAAGCGGTTGGCCACATCTTCCTGGTTCAGCCAATCGGTATGTCTTACTTCAACCGCCAGGGGTATTTCTTTGGGGAATCCATTGAGAAAACGCTCCAGTCTATCCCAGTTTTTTGGTCCAAAGTTGTTGTGCAGTTGTAAGAATACCATGCCCAACTTTTCTTCCAGACCAATTAGCGACTCGCAAAATTCCTCGGTATATCTGTCCACATCATTCAGCCTTTTCATATGGCTAATCATCTGGTTTACCTTTGGAAAAAACCTGAAGTGATCAGGTGTCTTTTGCGCCCAGGCCGCATACTGCTCTTTGCTATAAAAATTATAGAAAGTGGCATTAAGTTCTATGCTGTTGAATTGCGTGGCATAGTAGGTCAATTCATCTTTGGTACCTCTCGGGTAAAAACCTTTCAGGTCAGATCGGTTCCATTTGGCACAACCTACATAAATACGAGGCTTTTGAAGTCCTTCTCCCCTGCTTAGCAAAGCAAGGGTTCCTTCATGGTCGGGAGGAAGAGTAAAATCGATGGATTCAGGGTTGGCAACGCCTCCAAATTTCATAGCAAAGAGGTTTATGTGTAACTAACCCAACTGTTGGGCAGATATTCAACCTTTGAAGACCGGGCAGCCAACTCTCTATACGGATGCGGCTGCCTGGTATTAAGCGTCTTCGGCTATTACTTCCTTCACATCGTTGGGCAACATCTGTTTTAGCAGATTCTCTATGCCATTTTTAAGGGTAACCGTTGAAGCAGGACATCCACTACACGAGCCCTGAAGGTTTACCTTAACCACTCCGTCTTGAAATGAAGAGAAACCAATGGCTCCACCGTCCTGTTCTACCGCTGGCCGAATGTATTCATCCAGTATACCCTTTATTTTCTTTACCACTTCTGAGTCGTTTTCATCGAAAAGAGGGTCTTTATCCAGCTCTTCCAGCAACAGTGGTTTTTCGTTTTCCAAATAGGGTTTTATTACAGACTTTATCTCGTCTTGAATTTCCAACCAATCAACTTCCTCCTTCTTGGTTACGGTAATAAAGTTGCTCATGTAAAACACCCGGTCTACATAAGGCAATTGGAAAAGTTCTTGTGCCAATGGCGACTGCTGAGCGGCCTCGGCATTGGGGTAATCAAAGCTGACACCATCTTGAAGCAACATAAAGTTAACCACAAACTTCATTGAGTTTGGGTTAGGGTTGGCTTCCATATATATATTTACCGGTCTCATATCAATTGTAATTTGCTAAGTCTTAACCGCAAAGGTAAGGGATAAGTTCTTAGTCTTCCTTTAATTCGCCTTCTGATTTGGCAACCAAAGAAGAAACCACCGTGTCTCCGGTCACGTTTACAACCGTTCTAAGCATATCCAGTGGCCTATCTACCGGGAAGATAATGGCTATCCATGCCGGATTAAGCCCAACCGATTGCAGCACTACAACCATCATTACCAGGCCTGCGCTAGGAACGGCCGCACTACCAATTGAGGCCAGGGTGGCCGTGAGTACAATGGTTAGCTGCTGCACTAGCGAGAGATCTACCATATGTAGCTGGGCCATAAATACTACAGCTACCGCCTGATACAGGCTGGTACCGTCCATGTTTACGGTTGCTCCTATTGGTAAAACAAAGCTCGATACGTTTTTAGAAACCCCAAGATTTTCTTCTACACACTCCATGGTAACGGGAAGTGTAGCCGCGCTGGAACTGGTTGAAAAAGCCAGAAACTGTGCCGGACTTACCTTTTTGAAGAACTTGCGGTAGGTAAGCGATTTAATAAAGGTGCGAATAATGGTTGGGTAAAACCCGAAAATGAGAAAAAGCAAGCCAAGAACGAGGGTAACCGAGTAAGAGGCCAGCCCTTTAAAAATCTCGAATACCTGAGCCGGTGTATCGGCCATTTTGGCAATTACTCCGGCCAAAAGACAAAACACAAAAAACGGAGCGGCTTGCATTACATAGTCCACCATTTTCAGAAAGACCTCGTTGGCTCCATTAATAAACGAACTCAGCCCGCTCACTTTATCATCGGGCAGAGCAGCCATACAAATGCCAAAGAAGATCCCAAAAAAGATCACCTGCAGCATGAGTTTATCGTTGCCCAGAGAGAGTATTATGTTTTGTGGCACCATGTCTACCAAAAAGGCAAGTGGACCGGCATCCTTATTTTCTGAAGCTGCAGCCTGCTTTTCGGCTACCATTTGTTTCTCTTCTTCAGACATCTCCTGATGTTCATACAGGTGGTCATACTCGGGGTTATCGCGATAGTTCTTGCCATCCAGTATTTCGACACCGTTTTCCAATGCCCAAAACTCATAGCTTAGCCTGTTCTTGATTCGTTGCTCGTCATCGATGAGCGCGCCCGGTTTAATCACGTTGACCAGGAGTAAGCCAATACCCACTGCGGCCACCGTGGTTACCAGGTAAAAGCCAAGTGTTTTACCTCCCATTCGACCCAACTTAGACATGTCTTTGAGGCCTGAAATACCGCTTATGATAGACAGCAACACCAGAGGTACTGCAATGTATTTGAGCATACGAATAAAAATCTGCCCAAAGGGATCGATCCAGTCTATGGTAAATTGATTCCAGCCTACAGAACTTGAGAGGAATGCCCAGATTACTCCGGCAAACAGTCCAATCATGATTTTGACATGCAAAGGAAGTTTCTTCATGACCTGAAAGTGAGGGTTAATTAAGTCGATTAGACCTGCTAATTAGCAAATAATCGGCAATAACCAAAGCTGACATTGCCTCAACGATAGGTACTGCTCTTGGCACCACACAGGGGTCGTGCCTTCCCTTTCCTGATACTACTACCGTCTCCCCGGCTTCGTTGATGCTCTCCTGGTCTTGCATAATGGTGGCTACCGGCTTAAAGGCCACGTTGAAATAGATATCTTCTCCATTGCTTATACCTCCCTGAATACCACCAGAGTAATTGGTTTTGGTCTTTACATGGTCATTTTCGGTGTAAAAAGCATCGTTATGCTCGGAGCCCTTCATTTTCACCCCTTCAAAACCACTACCATATTCAAAGCCTTTTACAGCATTGATGCTCAACATGGCTTTGCCCAATTCGGCATGCAACTTGTCGAATACCGGCTCTCCCAAACCAGCCGGTACGCCCTGTATGACTCCGGTTACAATTCCACCAATGGTATCTCTGTTTTTCCTGGTTTCATCAATGAGCTCAATCATTGCACTGGCCGTGGCACTATCGGGGCATCGCACTATATTGTCTTCGGCAGTGGCTAGGTTAAGTTCTGTATAATTTTTTTGGAGTTGCAGACTCCCCACTTGCGACACATAGGCCTGGCAGCTTACTCCGTAGTGCTTTAACAGCAACTTGGCAATTGCTCCTGCTGCTACCCGAGCCACAGTTTCGCGGGCAGAAGACCGGCCTCCACCTCGGTAGTCTCTCACACCGTATTTGGTATGAAAAGTATAGTCGGCATGTGAGGGCCTAAACTTATCGGCAATGTGAGAGTAGTCTTTACTCTTTTGATCTTTGTTGCGAATAATAATGCTAATGGGCGTTCCTGTGGTTTTTCCTTCAAAAACACCGGAGACTATTTCAAACTCATCGGCCTCTTTGCGCTGAGTTGTAATTTTTGATTGCCCTGGTTTTCGTCTATCAAGTTCGGACTGTATAAAAGCCTCATCGATGGTTAGTCCTGCCGGACAGCCATCGATAACCACTCCCAAAGCCGGGCCATGCGATTCCCCATAGGTATGTATCTGAAAGAGTTTTCCGAAAGTATTTCCCATTATTTCTTAACAAACAAAAACGTTGCGCCCGCCAACATAGCAATTATCAACAGATTGGCTATAATTTGAGTGGTATTATCTTTCTTGAGCGGCTTGAGTTCGTTAGATGCCAGGTCTATGGAATCGTAGAACGAACCCAAATCGGTAGAAGAGATAGAAACATTTTGCTTGCTTTCTCCGGTCACTTCAAGCTTAATTTCTGAACGCAGCGTGTCGTAAGTTTCTGTTTTGGGATTAAAAAACACCCAGCTAAAATAATCTTTGAGGTTGTATTGACCGGGCTCATTGGGTATGCCAAAGTAACTGTACTTCTTGGAGCCGGTAACTCTTCCTGCACCGCGGTTAATGTCTTGGGCAATATTGGGCGGATAAATGTCCATTTCGCGAGTGCCGGGTACTATCGGATCGTTGATACCACTAATGTTTCCTTCGCCATATATATTGAATTCGTAAGAAAAGCTTTCCCCGGTTTCTACCGTAGTCTTGTCAATTTTTTCGTCCAGTTCAAAGTCTCCTACGGCCACTACATCTTTCAGAGGATGTGGCGGCAAGGCTTTTACTTTTACAGTTTTCTCTTTGGTATAAAATGTCTTGAAGTCTTCCTGCCTGTCGCGACCAAAAAAAGAAGGTGAGCGGGCAACTCTGAACTTAATCATTTCGAAAGGCACCGATGGAAACACAACAGGCTCTAGGTTGAGGGGATAATAAGTGGCCTGATAAATTTTGTATCGGGTGTAGTTCTTACCATTAATGGTCACTCGTTCTCCATAAATGTTTTCTATGTTAAAGTTTTCTTCCCAACAGTTTTCGGGTCTCAGGTCTTTGAGAATGGTAGACAGCTGTTTACCGGCTTCGTGAAACTGGAGAGGAGCTCTGTTAGCATCGGCCACATAAAAAGCAAAGGTTGTGGTAAAGCCTTCGCCCACAAAAACTTCGTCTTTATCTGTAGTGAGGGCCAAAAAGGCGTCTTCTTCAACGTCTACAAATTCGGGTTCGCTTCGGTTTCTTCCGCCAAACAGGTCGTCAAAAGCGTCTCTTCCAAATGGGTCGAACCTTCTTCTGGAGTTAGACCTTCGCTCCACCGGTGGGGTTACTTTAATTTGTTTACCCTGAGAGCTTATTTCTATGCCATTGACTTTTATAGTAAACGGATCGAGGGTATACGTGCCTTCTTCCAGCGGCATATAGCTTTGCCTAATGCTTTGGGAAGAGCTTATTTGGCCATTTACAATATTCGTTTTACTGGAAGAAGAGGTTCCTCTCTTGGCAAAACCTTCTATGGTTGGAAAGTCGGTGTAGTTCTTAATAGAACCGTTGCTTACGGTTACGGTGATGGTGAACATTTCATTCATGCCCACCTCATCTGTACCCAATTCAATAGAAATATCTTGTGCCCATAGGCTGCCTGCACAAAAGAGAAGACAGCTCCAAACCATTAAAAATACCCGAGAATTTCTCATAATTTTTCATTAAATTCGTTACCCATTCAGGAAACAGCTTTCAAAGATAAACTCATTTTTGAAAGACTATAACCTGAATTATCTGACCTACGTACAGTAGGTACGACCAAACCTAAAAGTAGATTCATAACCCTAAACGTTCTTAACATGTTGGAGTATTTCAAGACTATTCTCTCAAAGGTGAGCTTCGACAAGCGCCTTTTTGAAAAAGAGTTGAGAAAAGCCGTTAAATCACTCATCTCGGATGAGTTAGAAGAACTGAAAAAGTGGTGTTACACCAAATTTGGCCACATGTATGGCCCGATTATCGACAAACAGTTCGTATTGATAAGATAAATAGTATTTGAACCCAGCCCATCCTAAAACGATGGGCTTAACTTTTTTTAAGGAAATTTAAGTTCCTCACCAACCCACTCCATTTGGTTCTTTTTACTGCCGATTTTCTGAAAACTTCCCGAAAAACCTCCTCTGTTAAATCTTGCCAATTATTGTTAAAAAGTGCTTTTAGTTCTGTAGACGGTTGAAAGGCCGGTTCTTGGTGGGGCGAAGAAAAGCGATTCCAGGGACAAACATCCTGGCAAATGTCGCAGCCAAAGGCCCAGTTTTCCATTTGGTCTTTAAATTCAGTAGGAATCTCTTCCTTAAGCTCAATGGTAAGGTATGAAATGCATTTACTGGCATCGAGAGCGTAGGGTGTTATGGCATCGGTAGGGCAGGCATCTACGCAACGGGTACACGTGCCACAGTAGTCTTTTATAGGACCATCGGGCTCCAGCGGCAAGTCTATGATTAGCTCGGCCAAAAAGAAAAAGCTCCCGGCTTGTTTGTTAATGAGCAAGGTGTTTTTACCAACCCAACCCAGCCCGGACTTCTCGGCCCATTGCCTTTCCATTACAGGAGCAGAGTCTACAAATAAACGGCCTTCTATGGCGCCAACTTCTGCCTTCAGCGCCTCAAAAAACACTTTCAGCTTATCTTTAATCACATGGTGGTAGTCTTCACCGTAGGCATATTTGGCCAACTTGTAATGCTCCGGATGCTCTTTGGCCAGATCTTTTTGTGGATAGTAATTATAAAGCAATGACACCACAGACTTGGCACCGGGAACCAACTTGGAAGGATCCAGGCGTTTGTCAAAGTGGTTTTCCATGTATTTCATTTGTCCATGCCTGCCGCTTTTTAGCCAGGCCTCCAGCCGGGGAGCCTCTTCGGCCAAAAACTCGGCCTTGGATATGCCACAAAACTGAAAGCCTAATTCTTTGGCCTTCTGTTTTACGAAGCGGGTGTTATGAACAATGGCTGACTTCATAGGTGTGGTTTTTCCACGGGCTGAATAAGTCCCGGAGCGCAACTGCTTAACCGAACAGAGTACCTGTTTGCCCTGGTTTTTTCATTTTAAGGTGTTCATAGGCCAAATGGGTAGCCTCACGACCTCGCGATGTTCTTTTTAGAAACCCTTCTTGTATTAAAAACGGCTCGTAAACCTCCTCAATAGTTTCGGCTTCTTCGCCCACCGCTGTGGCAATGGTAGAAATACCCACAGGCCCACCCTTAAACTTTTCGATTATGGTAAGCAGTATGCGATTATCCATATCGTCTAGCCCATGGGAGTCTACATCGAGGGCATTGAGGGCCATTTCGCTTATTTCTTTGGTAATTCTGCCAGTGCCTTTAATCTGAGCAAAATCACGGGTTCTTCTCAACAAATTATTGGCTATCCGAGGGGTTCCCCGGCTGCGTCTGGCTATTTCAAAAGCCGCATCGTCATCGATGGGCGTATTCAGTATATCGCACGAACGCATGACAATCCGGGTAAGTAGCTTGGAGTCGTAGTACTCCAAACGGGCATTGATGCCAAAGCGGGCACGCAGCGGAGAGGTAAGCAAACCTGAGCGTGTAGTGGCTCCTACCAGTGTAAAGGGGTTAAGGCCAATTTGCACTGTTCTCGCATTAGGCCCGGAGTCGAGCATAATATCAATTTTATAGTCTTCCATGGCCGAGTAAAGGTATTCCTCCACTATGGGGTTAAGGCGGTGGATTTCGTCTATAAAGAGTACATCGCCTTCTTCCAGGTTGGTAAGCAAGCCGGCTAGATCGCTGGGCTTGTCCAACACCGGCCCGGATGTTACTTTAATCTCTGAGTCCAGTTCGTTGGCTATTATATGAGAAAGGGTGGTTTTACCCAGACCGGGAGGGCCATGAAGCAGCACATGGTCCAATGGCTCCGATCGTTTTTTAGCAGCCATCACAAAAATTTTCAGGTTGGCCACAATTTTATCCTGACCGGAGAAATCTTCGAAAGACAACGGCCTAAGTGCTCTTTCAATGTCTTTCTCAGACGAATTAAGCTCATCGCCACTGGCATCAAGATAGTCTTCCCTCATTCTTCTTTTTCAATTGATCTGAAAAGATAAGGATAGTCTGCCAGAAACATGAATGAATTAACTAATCTCATAGGCTTGGCAGGCTATTCAATTATCTTTGCCAAAAATAAGGCAATGGATAGGAATAAGCTCTCTAGGATTTATCTTATTGTATTGATGATCGCCATTTTTGTGGTGTACACCTACCGTAAAAATCAGCCACATGAAATGGTAGTAAGGGGCACCACCATGGGCGGTACCATTGGCTACACGGTAAAATACCTCGATAAACAGCAACGCAACTTAAAACCTCAGATAGACTCTTTGCTGGCCGATTTTAACCAGGCTCTTTCTACTTATGTACCTGACTCTGAAATATCGTTGTTCAATCAAACAGGGAAGCATAGTTTCAAACAGCCTTATTTTTATGAAGTGCTGGAAGCCAGCCGCGTGGTGTATGAAAAAACCAACGGGGCGTTCGACCCAACAGTGGGCCCTCTCATTAATGCCTGGGGTTTTGGCGAAGGTGGTTTTATGGGGCCTGACAGTGCTCAGGTAGACTCATTGCTACAGTTTGTAGGTTTTGACAAACTTAGCTTCGACAGCTCTGAGGTGCGTACTTCTCAAACAGGACTGAAACTCAATTTTTCGGCCATTGCCAAAGGGCAGGCCATAGATGTGGTGGTGAACTGGCTGCTGAGCCAGGGCCTTGAAAACTGCATGGTAGAAATTGGTGGGGAAGTACATGCTCGTGGCCAAAACCTTGATGGCGATGCCTGGGTTATTGGCATTGAAGTGCCCGATGAACAGCGTATAGGAGGCATTTTCGATGCCGTAAGGCTGGAAAATGCTGGGTTGGCCACCTCTGGCAATTACCGGAACTTCCGAGTTCTTGAAGACGGCCGAAAGGTGGCTCATACCATTAACCCAAAAACGGGCTTTCCTCAGATGCAGACACTATTGAGTGCCACAGTGGTGGCCCCCAACTGTATGTTGGCCGATGGCTATGCTACGGCTTGTATGGTACTGGGAAAAGACAAGAGCATTGAATTGATAGAAGCAGACCCGAACCTGGAGTGTTACCTGATTTTTGCAGACGAAAATGGCCACATAGACACCTACATATCTGGCGGCCTGAGAGGCAAAACGGTTAAAACAGAAAAAAGTGAATAGTTGAACTTATTCATTCCAATTCGAATTTTCTTAGCATCTTTGCAATCTTGTTGCAAAAGTAAGGGTAAGAGTTGATCGTCAATGCTATTATATTGTTCCTTTCTGCGGCCATTCCGGGAGCTGTATTGCTACGCACGGGGCTAATGTTTGGACAGCGCATGCAGTTGTTTTTGGTGTTTGCCGGTGCCTACCTGTTTTCCGTTACCATCATTCATCTTATTCCTGACTTATTCCTTTCTAATGAGAATCCATTTAACATTGGGCTCTATGTGCTCATTGGCTTCTTTTTACAAAAGGTTATTGAAAACTTTACCAGCGGGGTAGAGCATGGGCACGTACATGCACACGCAGAACACTCCGTAGTATATCTGCTGGTGGCTCTTTGTTTACATTCATTTTTGGAGGGCAGCATCATGACGGATTCCATACACTCAAACCACAGCCCCGAGCTGGCCTATGAGCATGGCAGCTCTCCTAAAATATTGTTGGGTATAGTAATGCATAAAATACCGGCTGCAGTAGCTCTAATGACTCTATTGCTCAACAGATTCAAGCTAAAATTTCAGGCCTACTCAGCCTTGCTCATATTTGCCCTGGCCTCTCCCTTAGGCCTGTTTGTAAGCGAGTTTATGAGCCATGGCAACTTATTACCCGAAAAGTACATGATCATTTTCTTTGCCATTGTGGCGGGTAGCTTTTTACAAATTTCTACAACCATATTTTTTGAGACAGACCCTAATCATAAGCTCAATTGGTTGCGGTTTGGGGTCTCGGTTTTTGGAGCCTTGTGTGCCGTATTGGCACAGCTGGTTATCTGAAACCTTGTTGCGTAGCTTTTCTTAATACATTTGGACATGGGGCATCATCACCATCATCATCATGGCCACGCGAGCACGAAAAACTTGAAGGTGGCCTTTTTCCTGAACCTGGGTTTTACCTGTATTGAATTTATTGGAGGCTTGTTTACGGGCAGTCTGGCCATTCTATCGGATGCGCTGCACGATCTGGGCGACAGTGTGAGTATAGGCCTGAGCTGGTACTTTCAAAACCTATCGGAAAAGAAGCGGAATAATACATTTTCGTATGGCTACAAACGCTTTTCGTTATTAGGTGCCATTATTAATGCCGTGGTGCTGCTTGTGGGTTCGGTCATAATCATCAGCCGTGCAGTGCCTCAGGTACTTAACCCTACCGAGGTGAATGAAAAAGGCATGCTCTACATAGCCATTTTCGGTGTATTGGTAAATGGTGTGGCGGTACTAAGACTTAGAAAGGGAAGCTCTATTAACGAACGGGTTATTAGCCTTCATTTGTTGGAAGATGTGTTGGGTTGGATAGCCGTTTTGGTGGGCAGTTTGCTCATCATGTACTTCGATTGGTATTTCATAGACCCTCTGCTCTCTGTGCTTATCGCCTTATTTATTATCTACAACGTGTTTGTAAACATCAAAAAAAGCTTCAGCATTATTCTTCAGGCCACACCTGAAGAAATAGATCTGGAAAAGGTGCATAAACGCCTGAGAACCATCCCCGAGGTCATTGAGGTTCACGACTGCCACGTTTGGTCTATGGATGGAGAATACCATGTACTCTCGGCACATCTGGTACTCGACAAGTCGTACGATCTACGCCTGCAAGCGGCCATTAAAAAACGAGCGAAATATCTGCTTCACGAATTAGGCATTGAGCATTCTACGCTTGAGTTTGAACTCAAGGACGAACACTGCAAAGACTGTTAAACTAAAACTGCTTTAAGAAAGTGAGTTTGGCAATGGTTTGTTGCTGCTGAAAGTCTCTCTCGTGGGTGCTAATGGTGTTGCTGTTAAAAACCAAGTATAAAAATGAAAGGGGCTGATACTCCCAACTGAAACGCACATTCCATCTGCCCTGATCATCGAAAGAATTGTACTGATAAAAAGAAGACATTTGAATGCGTGGGTTCACAGCCAGTCTTGCACCTAAAGTGGTTAAGTGCGTTGCCATATTTTGTTGTAGAATACCCAGTTCTTCAAGTAGAATGTATTCATAGTCAACGTTTAAGGCAAAGTGAGGAGAAGGGGCTACTCTTGCTCCTCCTACTACCTTTTTCTGTCTTCCATTGTAAAATTCACCCCACTCATAGCTTCCGCTAAGCGACCACTTCTTAGACTGATCGGTTCTAATATTGATATCGTGCCTCACATAAAAGAACTCCTCTTGCGGAATAGCAATACCCAATGGGGCAAAGCTAAAGTTGATGTTCTGCCAGGTGGGTGTAATGGCGTATTCCACAAAGCTTCCATCAGTAAAAAACACATATATGGGAAAGAGGTAAAGACTGGCTTGCTGAAAACTGCCCGGATTGTTGGCATCGTGATAATAATTCACAAACAGCCCCGGATCCCACCTTCTTATCCACTTCAGTTTTTTGGGTCTCACAATCCAGTAGCCTCCTGGGTTATGCCTGATTACATTGCTCTGGCTTATAAATCCCATGGCCGGGTTGTAGGATTGGTCTATGTACTCGGTTACCCAGCCCCAGTAAGACTTATTAGCCTGTCTTCCGGCAAAGAACCTTCCGGCAAAACCCAGATCACCCTTTTCATAATCGGTAGAAACAGAAGCAAGGTAATTGACCGTCCACTGATCGGAAGGTCTAATGAGCCCGTCTATGGTCCATGTGGAATTGTTTTGGGTTTCTCTATTTAGCGACTCTGAGCTTTCATTGAGTCGGTGTGTAAACATAAAGCCCACGTTGTTCTCCTTGCCGTAGTTATGGGCATATCTCAGTACACCAAAATTGGCGGCCTGCGAAATGTCTGTAGCGGCCTGATGAATATACATGCCGGCCAGTGTCTGTTTCTCGTCTCGTTGAGTATACCTTACACCCACATCAATGGGGGCCGGCTGCGCATTGAAATCACCGGCCAAACCAATTTTTCGACTAAAAAAAGGCCTTATGGCAAACTGATAACTGCCAGACCATATCCCTGAGTTTTCCAGAAAAAATTGCCTTCGCTCAGGAAAGAAGATATTGAACCTCTCCAGGTTGTTTACGGCCCTGTCTACATCGGCCTGAGCAAAGTCTGTATTGAAGGTAAGGTCTACTACCGTATTGGGGTTCACAGCCCACTTAGCGTCTCCACCCAGTTTAAAACTACTCTCGGTAGTTTTTGCACCGTCCTCCGTTTGGTTTTCATATTGAAACAAAGCATAGGGTTCCACACGCACATTAGCGCTTGGCTCCGGCAGCTCCAATCCTTTCAACTGCGCTGCGTAAGTCATTCGGTATGGACTAAACGACTGTGGAATGGCCGGAAAAACGGTTTGTTCATAGTCCCTTCTGGCCAGACGGGTAAACGTAATACCCCAGGTTACCTCCTCACCTTTTATGGGCAAATCGTACCGTAGCGACTTAAAAGGAATGGCAAATTCGGTATAGTAGCCCTCATCGGTCTGAGAAGTTCGCACCATCCAAAGAGCATTCCAGTCGTTGTCTGTGCTCTGGTCATTAAAGTTCTGCAGGTCTCGCTGATTGCCATAAGGTGTGGTCTGGAAGGCAACGGCATATTGCTTTAGGTTTTGTGGGTCCAGTTGTATGCCGAAAATATCATTTTCTCCCCAGCTGAAATCACGCCTTAAATCCTGAACGCGAATGCCTCGTTTGCCTAAGCTATCGGCACAAAATGCCCCTACATACAGGTACTTATCATCAAAAAGTACTCGCACTTGCGTTTTGTACCGATACGCTCCTCCCTGCCTTGGCTCCATTCTAAAGAAATCAGCAATGGGTACAGCCCTTTGCCAATCGCTTTCGTTTAGCTTGCCATCAATTTTAATGGCTCCTTTTGCCCGAATTGCCCGAACAACCTCTTTTTCTTTTGGAGGCGAAAAGTTTCCGTCTGCTTGCTGCGCAGTCAAGGCGGTTGACCAAAAGAGAAAAAACAGGGAATAAAGTTTCATTGGGTTGGGTTCATATAAGCTGACGTTTACCCTCTAATGCAAGCCCCCAAATCACCGTCAAAGCAGAAAAAACTAGTAACACAGATATATTCATAAATACGCCAGCTGTACGGCTCCTCGATCGGAACTGAAACTCCGGCAGGTTGTCGAGCTCTTGTAATCCGAGCATTTCATTTTTGAACACGAAGGGCATAAAATGGGCTCTCCAGTTCAAGCTAAAAGACCTTACATAATCTTTGAACTGTTCGTAATGTGCAGAAGAGGTGCCGGCCAGCCGAGTGGCTCCATCGTGAAACATGACAGCCGGGCTTAGAATCCCCCAGGCATTTACCCATCTTTGCTGTTTGGCTAGCTGTGCATCGAACCTTTCAATAAGCGGGGCGAGCCGTTTTTCTGTAAGTTCCTGGCTGGCAAAATAGCCTTGCCAATAACCATAAGCATTCTCTCCTTTGTTGCTTATCAGTTCCGGATGGTTTCGTAGGTACTCATCCAGCACCTTATTCTGCTCCTTACTTAGTTCCTTTTTAGTCTGCCGAATCTCATTGAGCAACTTTACTCTGGAAGGCATGGGATACACCGTATTAGCAGCCTGATTGATCACAGTGGGTACAACCAGTACCAGTAGAATCCATAGAGAGAGCATAGAAACGGCATTTCTGGCCGAAGATCTCCCCAAGAGGTTCGCCAAGTAAGAGATGGCAAACCAAAAAGCCAGATAGGCATAAGTGAGTAGAAAGAAAACTAACAACTGCATACTAAAACCTGTGCGGGCGATAAGAACCGTGGCCAGGAGAACTGCAGTGAGTATGAGTAACAGGAAGAAATAACGGATAATGAACCGCTGCAACAACCATAGATTTATTTTAATAGGATTCGAAGCCAACAGTTTTAACCGACCGGATTCTAACTCCCGGGTACGCAAGTTGTAGGTGAACGCAATAATTATAAGAGGTACAAGGTAGGTTAGCACAAAGGCCAAATCGAAGTTTCCAAAGAGCAATTGCACCGGATTATTAAGTTCATTGAAGCTCAGAGTAGCCAAATCTTCGTTGAGAGCAATTTTAAGTTGGTGAGTGTATAGGTCGCTTTGCCCTATGGCCAGCTTGCTCATTTGGGTGGCCGGCATGGTACCCAGGCGTCCGGTGGAAATGGCCAGGTTCATTGGTGAAAGCCTGTAGGCATTGGGATGCTCTTCTCCCTTACTTAGGGCCAGGGCCACCTCTTTGATGAGCTGCTCTTTGGCCTGCTGAGCAGCCAGGGCTTCTTGCTGATCGGCCGTCCTTCTTTCATAATGCTTTAACCCATTGTGACCGGCATAGAGACAAAGTAACACCAGCACAAGACTGAGTGAAACAAACCAGAAGTTTCGGCTCAAAAGTTTTAATTCATGACGAATGTTCAGGTTGACCATATTAAATGCGGGTTGAAGCAAAAATTAACAGACCAAATGATACCAGCAGCCAGGCGGTGAGAATGCTGAGGTTGCTGCTATTGGCACTCATCACTTCGTTAAAATCGGGCGCCTCAAAATGGAACTCAGGTATCTCGGAGAGCAACGAAGCATCGGCCTTATAGCCCCACTCTCCTAGCCTGGAGTTTTCAGCAAAGTTGGTATTCAAAATCTCCTGCATTTTTATGCGATGCTTTTCGGCTTCATCGGCAAAGTGCCAATGGGTGGAGTAGTCGGTGTGGGCCAAAGACATAGACATAAAGCGGGTAGGCAGAAAGGGAGAGAGAACGGCCAGTTTTTGATATACCGTGGTTTGCTCTTTATGAACCTCCTTTAGCCTTTCGTTGTGCTTAAAGTAAATTTCGGCCTCATGCTCTTCTCCCTTTTGCATTCGAAAAGCATCGAAATTGAAAGGCAGGTCTTCCAGTTTATTTACCTGATAGGCCTCCAAGGTCTCTCGTTCCAATTTTTTAGATGCTTCACTCCAGGGGTCGTGTCCATCCAGGCCTTTTTTCTTGTCTTCGGCAATAGCCGCCTCGAACTCTTGCCGGGTAGGATAGGGATGTTTTTCATTGGTGTAGCTGCTGGCGATTTTTGGAACCGCCAGACAGCTACAAATCCAAATTGCTAGTAATGTAACCAATGAAATACCCGAGCTATTTGTCAATGAGGAAACAACAAGGGTAATACTGTTGACTATGGCAAAATAGGCCAGATAAACCAACCATAGAGTGGCCAGAAACTTCCAGTCAAATTCTCCGATAAATAAAGCCGCCACCACAAACAGGCAGGTAGTGAGCATGGCCACGGGCAGGTAGTTGCCCAGCCATTTGCCGGCTATAAGTTGCCTGTTGCTTATTCCCTGAGTCTTAATGATTTTCAGCGTTCCCTGTTCCTTTTCTTTGGTAACCGACTGGTGCCCCAGGGCAATAATCATTAAGGGTACAATAAAGAGTAAAATAAAATCGGGGGTCAGGTCTCCAAAGCGTGAGAGCCCGGTTTGATCGGCCGCAGCTACATGGTCAGCCTCATTTCTGGAGTGGGCTTCCAGAAAAATAGACACTCCGGTATACTTCTCTACCCCGGGGTCTATTAGCGCCAGCGGAAACTGAGGTTTGAAAGCAAAGGTGCCATAATGAGCCGCATTGTGCGGGTTGGTAGAGCCTTGAGCCAACCATAGTTCTCTGGCCTGATTTGCAGCCTCAATGCGCTGCCGATTTTTTTCTTGCCAGTGCACGTGGCTAATGTATGTGGCCACCATGCTGAGCAATACCACTATGCCCAGCATCCATTTAAACTGCCCCGACCTTACGATCTCTTTGATTTCTTTAGCTGCAACCAGAAATACCATCTTTCAATTACTCATGTGGTTGAGATACAGTTTTTCCAGATCGCTATGGTTGATTTCTTCGGTAGAGAGTTGTTCAACCAGCTTACCCGACTTCATAATGCCAATGTTGGTACCTGTCTCTTTGGCCCTGAACAGATCGTGGGTAGCCATTAGAGTGGCTACGTTTTGCTTGCTTAGGCGAAGTAGCAACTCCGAAAATTCGTTGCTGGCCTTTGGGTCTAGTCCGGAGGTTGGTTCATCGAGCAAGAGCACCTTTGCTCTCTTGGCTATGGCCATGGCCACTCCCACCTTTTGGCGCATTCCTTTAGAATATGCCTTTACTCTTTTTTTATAAGCCTCAGCCTGAAGGCCGGCCTCTTTTAGAAAGCCCACCAGTTGCTCGTGGTGGTACTTCATGCCTGCCAGACCTACAAAGTATTCAAGGTTTTCCAAGCCACTTAGTTCATTGTATAGAACCAGGTTCTCAGGAATATAAGCTATCAACTTTCTGGTGGCCTGAGGGTTTTCCGTTACTTCAAACTTATCGATTACCGCTTTGCCGCTGGTTGGTGCAATAAAATTGAGAAAGAGATTAATTGTGGTCGATTTTCCGGCTCCATTGGCGCCTAAAAGGCAATAGATATCTCCCGGCTCAATGGATAAGTTGAGGTCGTCTAAAGCCAAATGCTCCTGATACTTTTTTGTGAGATTTACTGCGTGCAGCATGTTTTTCATTTTTGCAACAATGATGCAAGTATGAAAACTTATTTTGTTTTTGCAACAACGATGCAAAAATGATTTCGCCTTAATTGAGGAGTGGCTGCATGGCTATACCATCGGGCATATTAGAGTTTGTTCCAACTATCAGACAATAAACGAATTGCCTCTAAACGGCCTGTAGAATCGATATATCTTGGCTTGAGCATTTCATAGCGCTGCAAGGTGCTCAAAGCTGCACGATATATCGCAGAATCGGACCGGCTTGGCGTGTAGTCTTTGGGTAAGGCATATGTAAAATATCCGTCTTGCATCACAGCAACGGGCATGTGGAAGAAGTTACGTTCCACAAAGTTTCCTGTTTGCTCCTGACTAATGGAGGCTTCAACAAAAAAGTCTACGGCATGGTCCGGATAACCAAAAAGATAACCGTAGGCACGGTAGCGGTCATTCCGGCTTTCATATTCAATGGTGGTAAGCACTGTAGCCGGATCTGAATTGCTCGTAAAACCCCACTGGCCAAAAAACTCTGCCTTTTCGCTAAGCAGCTTGGCCATTAAGTCTCTGCGGCAAACCAACAATTGAAGGTTCCGCTTGCCCCGGTAGGTGTTTTTAAAGGGAATTAAGTGGAAGGAAAAGTACTCATTTGAAAGGCTACTCAACACCTTATTCCATTGTGTAAGTTCGGCAAAGGCCATTTGGGTTGAGTCAGACATCAGGTCTACCACGTCTTCATCTCCATCGTGCTGCTCACCACTTTTGGCCAATGGGTAAGAAAGGGGAAATCCCAGGCTACTGATTGGTTTGAGTGTATCCAGCAGGGTGTAAAGCGCCTCATGTTCAAGCCCAAAACTGAGCAACTCATTGGCCATCCGATACTCGGCTTCGGAGAGATGGGACATATTCCACAAATCCGATTTAGAAGCTAGGTTTAGCCGTTGCGTACCGGCACAGGAGGCCAGCACAAGTATAAGGCAGCTGTGTATAAAGAGTCTTTTCATAGCGTTAGTCTACATGTATTGGCCACGGATCCACAAATGGTTTCTTACTTTGCCAAGCTTCTATCTCGTCTGGAGTACAAAGGCAGTTCCGAAGCTCTGAATTAATTTGCTCAGAGTCGAGGTTTTGACCAATGATTACCAATTCGTTCTTTCTGTCGCCATAGAGCTTGTTCCAGCCAGCCTCTATATGGGCTTTATTTTCTACAAATGCCTCGTAGCGAACTCTTTGTTCAAAGGACATGGAACACCACCAAACCCCGGCAAAATCGGCCCGAAGCGAACCTCCTGCCTGACTCCAGGTCAGTGCTTCGTCTGGCCGGGAGGCCAGCCAAAAGAGTCCTTTGCTACGGACGATGTTCGCTGGCCAGAACATGGAAACGTAATTCCAAAATCGTTGGGGATGAAACGGCCTTTTATCCCTAAAAACAAAGGAGCTGATTCCGTATTCTTCCGTTTCTGGCTTGTGTTCATTTTCAAGCTCCTGTATCCAGCCAGCCGACTGTGAGGTGGTTTCGTAGTCGAACTGCTTGGTTCCCATAATGGTTGGCAGTGGTACTTTCCCAAACTCTGTTTCAATAATTTTAGCTTTGGGGTTTAGCTTTTTCATTAGGCCTTTGAGGAGCTTAAGCTGGTCTTTACTCACCAAATCGACCTTGTTTATCAAGATTACATCGGCAAACTCTACCTGGTCGGTGAGTAGGTTTACTATGGTCCTTTGGTCTTCGTCATCGTTCATTTCTCTGCCGGCAATAGTATCTGACGAACCAAAGTCTTTTAGAAAGTTAAAGGCATCTACCACGGTAACCATGGTATCTAGAGTGCAAATGTCTGAGAGGTTTACATCCAGCTCATCACTCTCGAACCAAAAGGTTTGCGCTACGGGAAGCGGCTCGGAAATTCCGGTACTCTCAATAAGCAGGTAGTCATATTTGCCTTCGAGTGCCAGTTTGGCTACTTCTTCTATAAGGTCTTCCCTCAAGGTACAACAAATGCAGCCGTTGCTCATTTCCACAAGCTTTTCATCAGTTCTGCTCAAGGTGTTGCCCTGTTTTACCAGTTCAGCATCAATGTTTACTTCGCTCATGTCATTGACAATTACGGCCACGCGCAGGCCTTCTTTGTTGTGTAGCACATGATTGAGCAAGGTGGTTTTGCCGGCTCCTAAAAAGCCTGACAATACGGTTACGGGTAATTTATTCATCGGATGGTTACCAGTTGTTCTATGTGGTTGAGCTGATTATACATTTCTACCTGCACCTGATAGATTTCTTTGTGGCTCAGGTTTAGGGGTGTATGATTATGACTGTGGCCCTCGTGGCCGGGAAGCTTGAGCGAATAACCGGGTATTTCGAACAGGGTTTCTTCCAGGTTATGAACTACCTGAAGCAGGCTGTCTTTTTCCGCATAGTTGACAGCCTTAAGCTTTTCTTTGAGCGAACCTATGAGCACAATAACTTCTTGCTGCTTCTGGTAGGCTTTGTTGAGCAGGTCCTGATCTTGAGAGGTTCTTGAACAGGACGTGCCGAGCATAAGAGCTAAATAAAGGACAAACAGGTTTCTCATATTACTTGATCAGTGTGGCCTCCTTTAAAATAAAGTTCATGTGGGTGACATCAGAATCATTCAACTTTAGCTTGCCCTTCACCTTAACAATCTGGTCGGGAAGCAGGGCTTTTGGTCTTGTCTTTAACTGAACTTCTGCCACCGTTTCAGGGCCTGCTCCGCCACAGAAGAAGCAAGTGCTAAAGGGCAACGATGAAATGACTATGGCCGAGTCCAGATCGAGGGGTATGTAGTAACCCGAGAGCGTTATCTCTGTATTTTCGAGGCTTTTGAGTTTTTTGTCAAAGGTGGGTACCTCAAAATAAGCCTCCTCGCTTTCAAAGTATTTTGGCTTGAAGGTAACCTTCTCAAATAGCTGCCAACCCTCCGGCTTGGGGCCTGCCATTACCACCAGAATCAGCAATAGGATAAATCTCATTGGCCCACCGATTTCTGTACCCGTTTGTTACTCACATGTGCGCCTATTAGTAAAACTGAACCCAAAACGCGGAACACAGACTCCGTCCATATTGCTTCAAAAGCACTTCCTGCAACTACAAAAGAAAGACCCATGAGGAGCAAGACCCCGGGCATCACATCTTTACACTTACTGTAAGTATGCCCTATAGATACGGTACCTACCAGAGCGGCAACTACAAAAAGCCACAGCTCACCCTGCTCAAGCCAGGAGGTATTGAGTCCGGCCCATAGGGGTGTAAGAAAAACAAGGGGCATGGCCGCGCAATGCAAAGAACACATGAACGAAATACCAATGCCCCAATTGTCCAGAAAAGAAGACGTCTTAACCGTTTTATTCATGCACAATGTTAGTTGCATTTTTAATTAAATGCAACATTGTTGCAAATACTAATTTAAATCCCGGTTATCAATCATCGACTGCCTTGTCATGAACCTGTATTTAAAAAGTGTATTGGTGCAGCCAATGAGGCACTCACTCAGATGGATGTGACCCTGATATTTATAAGGCTTATGCTACGGTATAAAAGCACACTAACGAATCCGAAATAGTTGAGACGGTCTGCCTTGGTGGAAATATAGGAGATGTTGTAACGGAAGGTTGGGCTGAAGATCATACACCCATTGAAGTTGCGGTTGGATAGTCGAAAAATAAATAAGGTAGTCCTATTGCGCCATGTCACCATCAACCGAAAGCTATAAAAAAACCCTGACGTTGCCGTCAGGGTTCTAGGTTAGTAGTAATCAACCCCATACATACTAACTACCGCATGCTTCGCATGCATCCGGATTGTCGAGCGAGCAAGCCATGTCGGCTGCATTCTTGGCCATTTGTTCGGCTGTTGGTGCGGAGGCCGCCTGCTTATCTACTGTAAACTGAATAGCATCGGCTGCTGCTCTGGATCTTAAGTAATACATACCTGTCTTCAACCCTTTCTTCCAAGCATAGAAGTGCATAGAAGTCATTTTACCAAAGTTCGGGTCTTGGATATGTATGTTAAGACTCTGCGACTGACAGATATATGCTCCCCTGTCGGCCGACATGTCGATGATGGCCTTTTGAGAGATTTCCCAAACTGTTTTGTACAGGTCTTTTATGTTTTGCGGAATTTCCGGAATAGCCTGAACCGACCCCTTAGCGGCAATAAGCTTGTTTTTCATATCGGAATTCCAGAGGCCTAGTTTAATAAGGTCTCTCATCAGGTGTTTGTTCACCACCACAAACTCTCCCGAAAGGGTTCTTCGGGTGTAAATGTTTGAGGTATATGGCTCAAAGCACTCGTTGTTTCCTAATATTTGAGAAGTAGAGGCAGTTGGCATTGGGGCTACCAAAAGTGAGTTTCTTACTCCGTGCTTCTTTACTTCCTTTTTAAGACCATCCCAATCCCAAAGGCCGGAATCAGGTGTTACGCCCCACATATCGTATTGGAATATTCCTTTAGATACTGGCGAACCTTTAAAGGTCTCATATGGCCCCTCCACTTTAGCCAGGTCTTTAGAAGCTGTCATGGCCGCAAAGTAGATGGTTTCAAAGATGTGTCTGTTCAGCTTTCGGGCTTCTTCAGACTCAAAAGGATAACCCATCAGAATAAAGGCATCGGCCAATCCCTGCACCCCCAAGCCAATGGGTCGGTGACGCATATTGGAGTTGCGCGCCTCTTCTACCGGGTAGTAGTTTACATCAATTACCTTGTTCAGGTTTTTGGTGGCCACGTAGGTTACATCATATAGCTTCTGGAAGTCGTAGGTATTGGTTTCTTCGTCTACAAACTTAGGCAGAGCAATAGAGGCCAGGTTACAAACCGCTACTTCGTCTGGTGCGGTGTACTCAATAATTTCGGTACAGAGGTTAGACGACTTAATGGTTCCCAGGTTTTTCTGGTTAGATTTTTTGTTAGCAGCGTCTTTAAAGAGCATATAAGGTGTACCGGTCTCTATCTGAGACTCTAAGATCTCAAACCAAAGGTCTTGTGCCTTTATAGTCTGGCGGCCTTTGCCTTCTCTTTCGTACTTCTCATAAAGCTTTTCAAACTCTTCGCCATAGGTATCGGCCAAACCGGGGCACTCATTCGGACAAAGTAATGTCCACTCCTCATTGGCTTCTACACGCTTCATAAACAAATCGGGAATCCAAAGGGCGTAGAATAAATCTCTTGCTCTTAGCTCTTCTTTTCCATGGTTCTTTTTCAAGTCCAGGAAATCGAAAATATCGGCATGCCATGGCTCGAGATAAATGGCAAACGACCCTTTTCTTTTTCCACCCCCTTGGTCAACATACCGGGCTGTCATGTCGAAGTTTCTCAACATTGGTACAATACCATTAGAAACCCCTCCTGTACCTTTAATGTACGACCCCTTGGCTCTTACATTGTGAATAGAAAGGCCGATACCTCCGGCAGACTGCGAAATTTTAGCGCACTGCTTAAGGGTATCATATATGCCATCTATGCTATCGTCTTTCATGGTAAGCAAGAAACAAGACGAAAGCTGAGGTTTTGGTGTACCGGCATTGAAGAGCGTTGGAGTGGCATGGGTAAACCATTTTTCTGAAAGCAGGTGATAGGTTTCTACTACCTTTTCCATGTCTTCTCCATGAATACCTACCGAAACTCTCATGAGCATGTGCTGTGGTCTTTCCACAATCTTTCCATCGAGCTTCATAAGGTACGAACGCTCCAGGGTTTTAAACCCGAAGTAGTCGTAGCTAAAGTCTCTGTCATAAATAATGGTAGAGTCTAGCAGGGCGGCATTTTTCTTTATAACGCCATAGGTTTCTTTAGAGATAAGCGGTGCATTTTCTCCTGTTTTAGGGTCCACATAAGTGTAGAGCCTCTTCATGGTATTGGAGAATGACTTACTCGTGGTTTTATGCAGGTTAGAAATGGCTATTCTGGCCGCAAGTTTTGCATAGTCAGGGTGCTTCACCGTCATGGTGGCAGCTATTTCGGCCGCCAGGTTGTCCAGGTCCTGGGTGCTCACACCATCATAAAGTCCTTCGATTACTTTTTTAGCTACATCGATAGGTTCAACAAAGCTGGGGTCCAGGCCGTAGGATAGTTTTTCTATCCGAGCGGTAATTTTGTCGAATTTGACAGACTCTCGTCTACCATCTCTTTTTACTACTAACATATTTATTGGGGTTTGGGGGTGATTTTAAAAAATTCTAGAAATCGTCATCGAATGAAAGGGTTCGCGAATTACCCGAATCATCCTTGTCTTTCATTACACCTGCTTTTTGGTATTCACCAACTCGTTTTTCAAAGAAGTTGGTTTTGCCTTGCAGTGAAATCATTTCCATAAAGTCGAACGGATTAGTAGAGTTATATACTTTGCTGCATCCCAGCTCTACCAGCAGTCTGTCGGTAACAAACTCCAGGTATTGAGCCATTAGGTCGGCATTCATACCAATAAGTCTAACAGGAAGTGACTCTGTAATGAATTCTCTTTCTATATCTAAAGCATCAATTATAATTTCCTTAATTCTTTCTTCAGGCACCTTGTTAATGAGGTGGTTGTTGTGCAGGTGACAGGCAAAGTCACAGTGCAGGCCTTCATCTCTCGAAATAAGTTCGTTAGAGAAAGTAAGGCCCGGCATTAGGCCACGTTTCTTGAGCCAAAAGATAGAGCAGAAGCTTCCGGAAAAGAAAATACCTTCAACTGCTGCAAAGGCAATGAGTCGCTCCGCAAAAGAAGGAGACTCTATCCACTTCAGAGCCCAGTCGGCTTTTTTCTTAATGGCATCGAAAGTTTCAATGGCATGAAACAGCTTATCAGACTCAACCGGATCTTTGATATATGTATCGATAAGCAGCGAGTAGGTTTCTGAGTGAATGTTTTCCATCATAATCTGGAAACCATAGAAGAATTTGGCCTCCGTATACTGTACTTCATTCACAAAGTTCTCGGCCAGGTTTTCGTTCACAATACCATCAGAAGCGGCAAAGAAGGCCAGCACGTGTTTAATAAAGTAACGCTCATCGTCATTGAGCTTATCGTTCCAGTCAGACAAATCCTGATGAAGGTCTATCTCTTCTGCTGTCCAAAAGCTGGCTTCAGCTTTTTTGTAGAACTGCCAAATGTCATCGTGCTGAATAGGAAATAGTACAAAGCGGTCTTTGTTCTCCTTCAATAACGGTTCCTCTACTGCGGTAGTCAATTCGCTCATGTTACTTCTTTTATTTGGGGTTGAAATAAAAAAGGTCACGTTGAAGAACTCATGTTCTTCAAAAAACAAGTGCTACTTATCCTAAGATTAGCAGCAAATCCTATTTAATTTTCAGGGTTTCTGGCTAATTCCTTGATACTCTTTGGAGTAGGAGCCCAGCCAGACAATAGGTTGTTTATTGGGGTCGTAACCTGAAACAAATATTACAAAAAGGGGCTGAAAAATCAATGCGAAAACTTTAGTCATTTTACGCATGAAAGCTGTTTCATACGTTGATATAACTGATTGTACAAAAGAGAGTTAAACTCCTATGATTGGAGTAAGACTTATTCCTTTTTTTGACGTATGCAAAGGCGAAAAAAAATGAAAATTTAATATTGGAAAATCGCTTGCATATATCATCGCTATTTGGTTTGTTATTCGCGATTATTCCGTTACCTTTGCAGTCCGTTTTTGAAAAATACATTTATAATGTACGCAATTGTAGACATAGCAGGAAAGCAGTTCAAAGTAACGCAAGACCAATTCGTGTATGCTCCATTGATGGAGGGCGAAGAAGGCGCTTCCGTAGAGTTCGAGAAAGTATTATTGCTCGACAATGAAGGTAAAGTAGAAGTGGGTGCCCCGGTAGTAAAGGGTGCCAAAGTTTCCGGTAAGATCATCGGACATGTAAAGGGTGACAAAGTAATCGTCTTCAAAAAGAAAAGAAGAAAAGGTTACAAGGTGAAGAATGGTCACCGTCAGAATTTCACGAAAGTATTGATCGAAAAAATTTCAAAATAAGAGAATACCATGGCACATAAAAAAGGAGTCGGTAGTTCGAAAAACGGTAGAGAGTCGGAAAGTAAACGACTTGGCGTTAAAATATATGGTGGTCAGGCTGCAGTAGCCGGCAACATCATTGTAAGACAAAGAGGTACTCAGCATCACCCGGGTAAAAACGTAGGTATTGGTAAAGACCACACCTTATTTGCCCTGACAGACGGTGTTGTGGAGTTTAGAAAAGGCAGAAAAGACAGATCTTATGTTTCTGTGCTTCCTTTCGAAGGAGAAGGCGGAGAAGCATAAGGTTAGGTTGATAGATTTTTTAGACCCTGATTTCGAAAGAAGTCAGGGTTTTTTATTGCCCGCTGGCAGCTCCCGTGCTTACTTTACAACCCAGCCCCCTGAATACGATTAGGTTGTTGCCTCTATTTCAAAAACACCTGATCCAGAAAGGCAATTACGGTAGAAGGCCTGAGAAGCAGCACGAAAATAACTCCAAAAACAGCCCCCCAAAGGTGGGCATCGTGGTTAATGTTATCTCTGCCTCTGCGCCCCATTATAATGGAGTAGGCAATGAAAATAGCCCCCAGAATATAGCCGGGAAGACAAATGAACAGGTACAGGCACAACTGACGTAGCGGATCGAAAAGAATAAAGGCCAACACCAACGCAGAAACACCTCCTGAAGCTCCCAGGGAGTTGTATCTCGGGTTGTTTTTGTGCTTAAGCATAGTTGGCACATTGGCCACTATTATTGCTGTGAAGAATAGCACAAGGTAAAGCAGTATACCTTGTTCCTGAAAGAATATTGTAAATATTTGCTCTATGGCTGCTCCAAAAAAGTACAGCGTGAACAGGTTGAGAAACAAGTGCAGCGGACCATTATGTACAAAGCCGGAAGTAAGCAACCTCCAGTATTGCTTTTGATAATAGGTTTCATAAGGATTGAGTAGTAGCCTGGACTGAAGCTCGGGGCGCTTCCAGGCTAGGTAAGAAACCAACCCTATAACCACCATTAAACCATACGTAACCTGCATTATTTCTCTCTATCGATTAGATACTGGGTAAAGGTGCGCAACACTTCTTTTCGCTCAGGAGCTGCATCTATGGCACCGAGCCTCTCAAAACCCTTGGCAAAGTACTCGTTCATTTTTGCAAGGGTGAGTTCTTTTATGCCTATTTGATCATAGATGGCCGTAACTTCTTTTACCTTTTGGTTGGCATCAAAACTTGTTTGACTTAACCAGTGACTCAACACTTGTAATTGGGTAGGATTGGCCAACTCCAGAGCCTTCAACAGCAGAAAAGTCTTCTTATTAGAAAGAATATCTCCACCTACTTGTTTTCCGAACTTTTTCTGGTCGCCATATACGTCTAGCAGATCATCTTTAAGCTGGAAGCCTATGCCCACATCAACACCAAAATCATACAAGGCTTTGCTCTCCGAAGGCTTTGCCCCTGCGAGCATAGCGCCCAATTCCAGGCTAAAACCTAACAAGACCGCTGTTTTTAACCTGATCATATTAAGGTAGTCGGCTTCGGTTACCTGTGGTAGGTGCTCAAAATTCATATCGAATTGCTGGCCTTCGCACACACCTGCAGCACAAGCATTAAAGGCTCGAATAATATCTTTTAAGTTGCCTGGCGAATCCATCAAAAGATCATAGGCTTTAACCAGCATTACATCGCCCGAAAGAATGGCTGTGTTGCTATTCCATTTCTCATGCACGGTTTGCTGGCCTCTGCGCAGAGGGGCATCGTCCATTATATCATCGTGCATGAGGGTAAAGTTGTGAAAAACCTCTACAGCCAAGGCTTGATCGAGCACTTCTTCGGGGTTGTCTTTAAACAGTTGATAAGACATGAGCACCAACAACGGACGTAGGCGCTTACCTCCTAAAGACATGATATACCGAATGGGTTCGTAAAGTTCTATAGGTTGGTTGCCATAGGACATCTGGCTTAGCCTATTATTGATCAGGCCTGCAAGGGCCTTAAAATCATTTGTCATCATCTACAAAAATTAAGTCGATAGTCCTGCGGTCAATATCTGTTGCCTTTACTCGTACGGTCACCTTATCGCCCAGGCTTATCATTCGCTTGTTTCTTCTACCCACCACACGATAGTTTTGTTCATCGAACTCGTAAAAATCGTCTGACATATCGGAAATACGAACCATTCCCTCGCATTTTGTTTCTGTAATTTCTACATAAATACCCCATTCGGTAACACCGCTCACTATACCGGCAAAGTCTTTCTTTTCTACAATAGACATGTACTCTACCTGCTTGTACTTAATGGAGGCTCTTTCAGCATCGGCCGCGCGCTTTTCACGTTCGGAAGAATGAACACAAAGCTCTTCATAGGCTTCTTTATCGGCCGATTTCCCCCCCTCCAGATAGTGCTGCAATAGCCTATGCACCATCATATCGGGGTATCTTCGAATGGGTGAGGTAAAGTGAGTGTAGTGTGGAAATGCCAAGCCAAAGTGTCCTTTTTCGGTTGTAGTATATTTGGCCTTGGCCATACTGCGAATAGCCAGCTGCTCCAGTACGTTTTGCTCGGGTTTTCCGGTAATGTTGTCCATCAGACCATTAAGCGACTTGGAAATACCGCCTTTCTCAAAATCGAGCGTATGACCAAACCTTCTGGCAAAGTTGGCGAATGTATCTAGTTTTTCCGGATCGGGATTGTCGTGGGTTCGATAAACAAAGGTGAGCGGGTTTCCTGACTTCCCCTTGTTGTAGACAAACTCTGCAACTTTTTTGTTGGCCAAGAGCATAAACTCCTCAATGAGCATATGAGCCTCTTTTCTTTCTTTAGGAATAATGCCTAGCGGGGTGCCCTTTTCGTCTAGTTGAAACTTTACTTCTACGGTTTCGAAATTGACTGCACCGCTCTGAAATCGTTTCTTCCGGAGAATTCTGGCGAGCTTATTCAGCAGATTTATTTCTTCTTGAAAGTCGCCTTCTTGTTTTTCTATTCTTTCCTGGGCTTCTTCGTAAGTAAAGCGCCTGTCGGAATATATAATGGTTCGGCCGAACCATTGCTTCTTAATTTCGGCATTAGCATCGAGCTCAAAAACAGCACTAAAGGTAAGCTTCTCCTCATTGGGTCTGAGGGAGCAAAGTCCGTTAGAGAGCCTTTCGGGCAGCATGGGTATGGTACGGTCTACCAGATAAACAGAGGTGGCACGCTCAATGGCCTCATCTTCCAGTTTAGATTTTGGGGCCACATAATGGGTTACATCGGCAATATGTACGCCTACCTCATAGTTGCCATTATCTAACATTCGTAATGAAAGGGCATCGTCAAAATCTTTGGCGTCTTCAGGGTCTATGGTAAAGGTTGTAACCTGACGAAAGTCCTTTCTTTTGGTCAATTCTGCTTTGGTAATTTTATCGGATATGGCCTCTGCTTCTGCTTCTACAGCATCGGGAAACTCCAGGGGCAACCCAAATTCGGCTATAATGGAATGAATCTCTGCATTGTGCTCTCCTGCCTTTCCTAAAACACGCTTTACAACCCCTTCGGGCTTCTTGTCGCGCTCGGGCCATTCAGTAATTTCAACCAGCACTTTATCATTGTGCTTAGCTCCATTGAGGTCTTCATACTTAATGTAGATGTCGTGAAACATCTTTTTAAAGTCAGGAATTACAAAGGCATATCGGGTAGACATTTCTATGCGTCCGACAAACTGATTGCGATGACGACTTAGGATTTCTACTACTTTTCCTTCCCTGCTTTTTCCATGCCGCGTGGGCTTAAGCACTACTTTTACTTTATCGTCATCTAAGGCTCCCAACAGATCCTCTCTGGCTATCCATACATCGTTATCTTCTTCTCCATCATCAGGCACTACGTAAGCAAAACGTGCATTTACGTAGTCTACTACTCCGGTAATGGTGGTCATTTCTCCGGCAGCAGCATAGGAACCATTTCTCAGTTTTTTAATTTTGCCCGAATCTTCCAGCCTGAAAATTACCTCGGTAACTATGCCTTTTGATTTGGCGTCTCTAATATTCAGCCCTTTGAGAATTTGTTTTATCTGATAGCCTCTTCCGGGCGTACGGTTGAGAAACTCTAAAACAATAGGCTCAATTTGCTTGGCAGCTCGTTTTGTAACTGAAGAATCCTGAGGTGGTATTCCTTTTCTTTTTCGGCCCATGAATGATTGTTATGGTGCAGTTTAAAGTTAGTTTTAATAATGCTAATTATGGTTGTTACCGTACTTAAACCATAATGATATTTTCTTCTTTGAGTAGCGGCAACTGATTGAGCTTTAGAAAGACTTGCACAAGCACTGAAACATCGCGTTTGCAATATTCTGTAATACGCTCTAAGTCGCTGGCTTTGTAGTAAACTTCGTTTACCTGACTACCGTCAATATCGTCTTTGCTGCTTTCTATTTCAAATATAGCAGCCAGAAGGTCGAGTGAGGTGAAGTGCTTGTAGTCTCCAAACTTCCACAGCTCCAGGGTATCCAGATGGTTTATTTCCCAAGGCTTTTTACCTGATAGTTGCAATGCATTGGGCAAGGCTATACCATGAATGAGCATACGCCTGGCCATGTAGGGAAAATCGAACTCCTTGCCGTTATGAGCACAAAGCCTGGTTTCTTTGTGATTGAAATGGCCGTTGAGTAAATCGGCCATTTGCTGTAACACTTTCTTTTCATCGTGATCGGCAAAAGCGGTAATCCGAAACTCCGGTTGTGGCTCTAGTTGCGAGAAGTAACCAACCGAAATAACCACAACCTTTCCAAATTCGGCATATATACCGGCCTTGTTATAAAGTTCTTCAGGGCTGTGGTGTTCTGCCTCACGAAAAAAAGAAGACTTTTTTGCCCAAAGCTCTTGTTTTCTCTGGTCTAAATCATGGAAAGAAGCCTTCTCGGCTACGGTTTCAATATCCAGAAAAAGTATGTGTTTAAGATCATTAACCTTCATAGAGTCGATTAATTTAGAAATAATCGAGGCAATATCAAGTGGCGTATTTACCTGGCAGATCTAACTCTTGAATTTGCTCTAGATCAAATTCATGAAAGGGCTGAATCACGAATTTCTTATCGAACACCTGATTCATGATATAGTAACTAACCCAAAACTCATTGAAAAAGCCAAATACTTCAGGAGAAATGCTTTCTATTTTGGCTACCGATTGCTCTTGAACTTTTTCAATCATGTGTCTGAGAGTAGAGGTTTTGCGTGCATCTGCCGACTTTGACTCAAAACCCTTAGAAACCACCATCACGTTGTTCAGCTCTATTAGGTTTTGGTTAATAAGGTATACGTGCCATTCGCTCTCACCTAAATTGTTCACCGCCTTGGCTATACAAACCTTTACTCCTGTAACCTCAGGCATTTTTATGTCTTTGCGCATGCCACAAAAATAGTAAAGGCTATTGGTTCATCTGCCCATAAAAGTGTTTCATCACTTGCTGGGCCTTTTTATGTTGGGGAGTAAAATCAATGTTGAAGCGACTATCGTCAGGATTACGTCTGCTTCGGCTGCGCTCTTCCAATTGAGACACTTTAGGGTACCATTTCCAAAGGTGAAAACCTGCTATAAAGGGTTGATCCATTAGAGCACGAAACATTCCTGTATATAAGTTGGCCTGGGCTTCTTCAGAATGTATGGCTTCTCTATTTTCAAAAGGCATCCGTTGTGGCCACTGCCAAGGCTCAATGCCAGCATCTTTGGTGCTCTTATACCCAATCTCCGTAAAGAGAATTGGCTTCTGATACTTTACAGAAACAGCCTTTAGTTGAGAGAGGTGCTTTTGCCATCCTTCTTCCACTTCCTGAATGGTGGGGTTTTCGTTTTGTGCTACAGGAAAGTATCCTTGCACGCCAATATAATCCAACAAATCCCAAAAGGCCACGTCTTGATATTCATCGGCAAAATTGGCAGCATAGGTAAGCTCTCCTGTATAAACGTTTCTAATCTTTTCGATCAGCTGTCGCCAATCATTTTCCCGTTCTACACAGGTTCTGTGCAGTTCTGTGCCAATACACAACATTTCTATGCCTTCTTCCTGGGCCAATTGAGCGTAGTGCAAAATAAATTGCTCGTAATTAGCAAACCACTTCTGCCAGTCTTCTTCTGACTGCATGCTTATTTCACCACGCCACTTGCCCTGGCTATCGCGAAGCCAAATATGAGGTTTGAGTATAGTCTTAATGCCCTGCTCCCTGGCCAGTCGGGTGGTTTGCCTAAGGCCTTCGTCTCTTTCTCCCCACCAACCGGTTTGACTTCCAATCTGTGTTCCAATATCCGGAGAGTTGTGCTCTCGCTGCCAGCCAAATGGTGTTTGAGAAATCCAGTTCACATTGTTTTGCACCAATTCTGCTATGCTGGCCGAATCGATTGGATAGGGGCCTGCAACCCAACAAACTCCCCTGTGCTTATCTGCGGTGGCAATGTGCGGGGTGGTGGATTTCTTTTTTTGCAGAGCTATTCCGCATACCATCAAAGTGAAAAGTAGCGTAAGCACTAAGAGGTATGTTCGATTGGTTCTCATTGCCCAAGCTCCATACCAAAAGTGGCTATAATGTGGTTTTGGAGACTGTTCTGAACTTCAGCTATATCTACCTCCTGTCCAATCTCAGCCTGCATTGAGGTTACTGCCTTGTCGTCTATGCCGCAGGGTATGATATGGCCGAAGTAGGAGAGATCGGTATTTACGTTAAGGGCTAGTCCGTGCATTGTTACCCAGCGGCTCGACTTTACTCCCATGGCACAAATCTTCCTGGGGTTTTCTGCCCCTTCTTCAAAATCTACCCATACTCCGGTAAGCCCGTCTATTCGTCCGGCACTAATGCCAAAATCGGCCATAGTAAGAATTACAGCTTCTTCTAAAAACCTTAAATACTTGTGGATATCGGTAAAGAAATTTTCTAAATCCAGAATCGGATAGGCAACAAGCTGCCCCGGACCGTGATATGTGATATCACCGCCTCTGTTAATCTTATAAAATTGGGCATGATGTTCTCTCAACCCTGCTTCATCAAGAAGCAGATTATCCAACGAACCACTTTTCCCTAGAGTGTATACATGAGGATGCTCACAGAATATGAGATAGTTTTCTGTAGGTAGCAAAAGGGTATAGTCTTCCTGCTTGCGATTAGCAATTTTGCGATCAATAGTTTGTTTAAAGATCGACTCCTGATAATCCCATACTTTTTGGTAATCTTCCTTACCCAGGTTAATTACCTCAACTCTCTTATTCTGAAGAATACTCATGATTCACGCGTCATCGGCCACATATGCACGCTAATTTAGGCCTCATTCTGTCCCTCTCCAATAAGCTCTACAGATAATACACGAACGTTTTTCGTCACTTGTCTGTTGGCTTTCCTCAGGGCAGAAGTTTGATTTCGCGCAAGAAACTCTGTCTTGACCACGCTATTGTCTTTCAAATTAAGGAACGTGGCCGAGAACTTTTTCATATTCTTCTTACCAGCCATGTTCCAAAAATAGACTAAGCCATGAAAGTTTCCAACATTTTGAAACCCGATTTGGCCCTAATATGCACTTCTTTGAACTTTCGTGGCAATAAAACTGCATCTCCCATACAAATATTTGTAGTTAACCCCTCTGTCTGCAATTCAGCCTCACCCTCAAAACAGGTGTAAATAACAAAGGAATCGCGCTCATAATGCTCACGAATTATACCGGTTGTAAACTCCAATAAATTGGTTTGAAAGTACTGGGAATCGACCAGTGGAACTACCTCATTGAGGCGCTTCTTATATGGAGTTTTGTAATCTGAGTAGGCGTTGTAATCGAGGGCATCGAGGGCTTGCTCGGTATGTAATTCTCTTTTGTTCCCTTCATCGTCTACTCGATCGAAGTCATATATACGGTAGGTAATGTCTGAAGATTGTTGTATTTCGGCCAACAAAAGCCCTTTTCCTATGGTATGCACCCTGCCTGCGGGCAGGTAGAAACAATCTCCAGGGTGCACCTGTTCCCGGTTTAATAACTCGGTGAGTTTGCCACTGTTCAGGTATTGCAAATACTCTTCGCGGTTGGTTTCTCTCTTAAAGCCACTTATAAGGCTTGACCCGGGATCGGCCTGAAAAACATACCACATTTCTGACTTACCTAATGAGTTGTGGCGCTCTTTGGCCAGCTTGTCATCGGGGTGTACCTGAATGGACAGATCTTGTGCGGCATCGATAAATTTGACCAGTAATGGAAATTCATTACCAAAAGCTTCATACACCTTGTCTCCCACCAAATCGCCTTTAAACTCCTCAATCAACTCCGGCAAGGTGCTTCCGGCCAACACTCCTTCGGCTACTTTGGATAGATTACCTTTCACTCCTGAGATTTCCCAGGTCTCACCGCAGTTTTTCAGTGGAGAAAAATCCTTACCCAGAACATCCCTTATTTTTGTTCCACCCCAAATTTTCTCTTTAAAAATGGTTTCAAATTTTAATGGGTACAGGTATCTCTTGCTCATGAATTTCTATAGCTTTTGAAGACATTAATTAAACCGTTGGTCGATGAATCGTGGCTGTTGACCTGCCTATGTGACTTAAGCTCGGGTAGAATTTTTTTGGCCAACACCTTGCCTAACTCTACCCCCCATTGGTCGAAACTATAGATGTTCCAGATTACACCCTGCACAAAAATCTTATGTTCGTACATAGCAATGAGACTTCCTAAAACGAACGGAGTAAGTTTTTTATAAAGAATACTGTTGGTGGGCTTGTTCCCCTCAAAGACTTTAAAAGGGGCAAGCTGTTCTATTTCTTTTGGTGTTTTGCCCTGAGCTTTTAGTTCTGCTTCTACTTCTTGCAAAGACTTGCCATTCATGAGGGCCTCAGTTTGAGCAAAAAAGTTGGAAAGCAGTTTTAAATGATGGTCTCCAATTGGGTTATGGCTCACGACCGGAGCCAGAAAATCGCAAGGGATTAACTTAGTGCCTTGGTGAATGAGTTGGTAAAAGGCATGCTGACCGTTGGTTCCAGGTTCTCCCCAAACAATGGGGCCTGTTTGGTAGCTAACTTTATTTCCATTTCGATCAACCGACTTGCCGTTGCTCTCCATATTGCCTTGCTGAAAGTAAGCCGCAAACCGATGCATGTACTGGTCATAGGGGAGAATGGCTTCAGACTCGCTCCCGAAAAAATTACCATACCAAATTCCAATCAGCGCCAGAATCAGCGGAATATTCGCGCTTGGCGATGCATTTAAAAAGTGTTCGTCCATGGAGTGTGCACCGCTCAGTAGCTCTTCAAAGTTTCGGAAACCAATAGTGCATGCTATAGAAAGGCCAATGGAAGACCAAAGCGAGTAACGGCCACCTACCCAGTCCCAAAACTCAAACATATTTTGGGTATCAATACCAAAGTCGGCTACAGCACCGGCATTGGTAGAAAGAGCCACAAAGTGCTTGGCCACGTCAGAAGCACTTCCTCCTTGTGCAATAAACCAGTCTTTGGCCGACTGGGCGTTAGTCATTGTTTCTTGAGTAGTAAAGGTTTTGGAGGCAATCATAAAAAGAGTTTCTTCTGCCTCTACCTGCTTCAACACTTCGGCAAGGTGGGTTCCATCTACATTTGAAACAAAGTAGGGTTTGATGCCAAAGGTAGCATAGGGTTTTAGGGCCTCTGTAACCATAACTGGCCCCAAATCAGACCCTCCAATACCAATATTTACAATGTTCTTAATAGGCTTGCCCGTATAGCCCAACCACTTGCCCCCTGTTATTTTATCTGCAAACAGACGCATCTTTTCTAATGCCGCATTAACTTCCGGCATTACATCGGTGTCAGCTACTTTTATGGGGCGGTTGCTGCGGTTTCTGAGTGCAATATGGAGTACTGACCGGTCTTCCGTAACATTGATTTTCTCCCCCTTAAACATGGCTTGAGCAGCCTCTCTAACCTTGCACTCTTCTGCCAATTCCAGAAGTAACTGAAGTGTTTTTTCTGTTAACAGGTTCTTTGAATAGTCTATATAAATATCTCCGAGTCTGTAAGAAAACCTTTCAAAACGATTACGATCGGCCCGGAAGAGTTCTTTCATGTGGACCTCTTTCATTTCCTGAGCATGTTCCGAAAGCTTTTGCCAGGCTGAAGTTGTAGTTGGGTTTATATTCTCAAGCATGGTTTCACAGGTTTGAGCGATGAAGTTAGTTCAAATATTTACCTAAATTAAGTTCCACGAATGTCTTATCCATGCAAACGTTTGGCAAAAAAGGAGAAGATTTAGCCTGCAGCTTTCTACAAAGCCATGGCTATGAAATTGTTGTGCGAAATTTCAGGCATAAAAAGTCAGAAATTGATGTGATCTGCCGGAAAGATAATCTTTTGGTTTTTGTTGAAGTTAAAACCAGACGATCGGTTGAATTTGGTTTTCCCGAAGAATTTGTTTCTCAAAACCAGCAAAAAGCCATTATCAGAGCTGCCGAAAATTATGTAATTGAGCATGCCTGGAAGGGAGACATTCGCTTCGATATTGTAGCCGTACTTATCAACAAAGAGACCACAGATATTGAACATCTTAAAGACGCATTCTATTAAGGCCTGATCTTGGGCGAAACGTATACGGTCTGAGAATTTCTGTTCCATTCTCTCATAATGTAGGGCTCAAAATCCCAGTCGTAGAAGTTGGATGGATATTGGATTTGACGTTTCTGAACCACTACCCCTGGTATATTGTGGAACTCTTCCCAGACACCCACCTTTTGATCGAACACATATTGCCCTTTAACGGCTATATTTCCACTCTCAAAAAACAGATAATAGAACCCTTCCTTTTTTCCGTATTGATAAGGAATTACCTCTTTGACTTTGGTTTTGGTGTCTTCATCATAATAGGTGATCTTGGCATCTCTAAGCCACCCTTTTACATAGTGTTCTTTGTCATAAAGGGTTGAGTCTTTTCTCTGATAAAGCCAAGTGCCATGTTTCATTCCATAAATAAACTGGCCTTTCTCTACCACCACGTCATTCACAAGCCGTTCATAAGGACCGTGCAATACCCGCGCCAGCGTTTGGCCTCTACCTTGCACTTTGGTAACTGCGTCTCTCTCAGTGTTGTGATAGAAGATTTCCTGAACATAACGATCGACCTGTATAGGTTCTGGTAGTACATTGAATAGCCTGTAGTCCTCTGTGTTTCGGTCGCGATAGGCGGTAAATGCCTTTTTTGTTTTCTCTCCAAAGAAGAAGTTCTTCTTCACTTTAAGTTCAGCATCGGGAATGGAGTCTTCCCTAGCGGACTTTTCATCTTCCAAAGTAATATTGGGCTTATCTGGATCTACCTCCTCTTTAGCCGGAGCCAACACCTGATTGATCCCCCCGCAAGCCGAAACAGCAGCAATTAAACCTAAAAGCAATAGCTTCTTTAGCATGACGTGAAGATAACGATTATCGGTTTTGCTCTAGTATAATATTCGAAATCAGGCAAAAGCCAAGGGGGAACACTCGTTGGCATGGGCTCGAACCAAGGACCCTTCCCGATAAATCGGGATCAGAAGCCCGAACTCAACTTTAACAGAAGCTCTTCCAGCTTCTTCGGGTTTTGCTTTAGCTCCTTTAAATAGTTCCTCGATTTCATCTTTTTCAGGTGCAGCTCTAGCTTGCGGGCCATTGACTTTTCCAGTCCTTCAACAGTCAGATAAACCTCCCAGGGAATACCTCGCTTTGTCCATATTTTGTTCCGGGCACCATCGTTATGAAAACTCAGTCGGTCTGAAAATGATGAGGTGTAGCCAATATAGTATCGGTCTATTGCAGGAGAATACAGTATGTAGGTGGTGTGTTTCATGTAAACGAAAAAGGCCGGCAAATTTGCCAGCCTTACTCTTTTAGCTCCTCCTCTTGGGCTCGAACCAAGGACCCTTCCCGATAAATCGGGATCAGAAGCTCTAACTCAACTTTAACAGAAGCTCTTCCAGCTTCTTCGGGTTTTGCTTTAGCTCCTTTAAATAGTTTCTCGATTTCATCTTTTTCAGGTGCAGCTCTAGCTTGCGGGCCGTTGACTTTTCCAGTCCTTCAACAGTCAGATAAACCTCCCAGGGAATACCTCGCTTTGTCCATATCTTGTTCCGGGCACCATCGTTATGAAAACTCAGTCGGTCTGAAAATGATGAGGTGTAGCCAATATAGTATCGGTCTATTCCAGGAGAATACAGTATGTAGGTGGTGTGTTTCATGTAAACGAAAAAGGCCGGCAAATTTGCCAGCCCTACTCTTTGCGCTCCTCCTCTTGGGCTCGAACCAAGGACCCTCTGATTAACAGTCAGATGCTCTAACCA
>NZ_DDDQ01000018.1:0-10328 GCF_002336325.1 Roseivirga sp. UBA1976
GGCTTCTCCAGCCTTTAACCACTGGCCATCTAAAAAAATCGTTGTCTGGTCGTTGTAATACATGTTTCTACATTTTGAAATTATTGGTTTGAGCTACCTGTTGCAGCCCTAAATTCCGTTTTACTACAGTTTTCAATTCAAACAATTGCTACTTTATTTAATTGTTTTTCAAGTACTTACACTAATGCTTTTACAGTTTTAAGTCTCTCACTAATCTCATCTATTCCTAATCCTAAAGCCTACCTGCCAAGACAAGGCTGAGCGATAAGGCATTTATTCGGCAATTCCGGAAATAAGCTTGCCAGTTGACAGATAGATTCAGGAGAACGCCAAATAAAAAGGCCTCTCTCACGGGGTGAGAAAGGCCTTCAATACTGCATACAGAAGTCGCTCCCTCACCCCGATGGGCCGGTAATAATGACTACTGTAATAATTGAGTTTAACTGTTTCATATTTTATGTTCAATGTTCCCGTACCGAGTCATTCAGAGGGAGAACATTCTCATGTTCATCAGGAATGTGCTACCGAAGAATCTCCTGCTAAGTGCAAGGCATTTGGAGATTCTTTGGTGATCCCGGCCAGAAGTCTCTGGAAATTGGGCACCCGCTGAATAATGGCACTAAAACAAAAAAGCCTTCCGTTTCGGGAAGGCTTCGTATCATATATTTTGAACAATATCCTCCCCTTATTGCGGTGTCACCACAATGGTAATAATGGTTTGGATAGTGCTTACTCGTTTCATCTTGCCCAAAAGTGAAGGGTTTATTTTTTAGATCAAAGAGAATTTTGAAAAAACAGTTAACTGCATCATAGTTCATAGTGTGCTGCCCATTTGGCTGTACGAAAAGGCATAGAAGTGCTATCCATGAATTGGAGGGGACTGAAAACAAAAGAAAACATAGGACGGCACGGGTCCTACATCGAATTACAATTGGTCACTAGCATCTTGAAAACGAGTTCTTTATATTCGCAGCCATAAATTCCAACGGCATGCGACTCGGACAACTCTCCAGAAAACTTGAGGTAGATTCATCAGTCATAGTTAAAGTACTGAAGGAACATTTTAGGGAGGTAAATAACCATCCGAACATAAAGATTCAGGAAGAAGAGTTGGCCTTTCTTACTTCGCATTTTGCTCCTAAATCTGCCACGCCTGCCGGTACGGAGATGCCTACGGAAACTCCTCAAAAGACTGAGAAGCCAGAAACTACAGAAGAAAGCGTTCAAAAAGAAGATAAGGAGAAAGTTACCGAAGCTAAAAAACCGGAATATGTGGAGTCTCTCCGGCCCAAGGTGATTACTCTCGAAAACGAATTCAGTGAAAAAACCCGGTCTCTCGAAAGCTTTAAGGTAGAAAAGCCCGAGCTGGAAGGTTTGAAAGTAGTGGGTAAAATTGACCTGCCGGAACCCAAACCAAAAACAAAGCCTGAGCAAGAGACAACGAAAGAATCAAGCCAGGCCACAGGCAAGACAAACACCATTGACGAAAAAGGAGCCCGTCAGCGGTATACGGATAAAAAGAGAAAACCAAAATCCAGAAACAACAGAAATCCCGTGGAGGCTCGGAAAAAGAAAGCCGAGTATCTGGAACGCAAAAAGAAAGAGGAGGAAGAAAAGCGACTGAAAGAACTGCGTAAAAAGCACTACGAGGAAAAGCTGAAAAATAAGTCTTCAGAAAAAGCTCCCAAAAAGAAGAAAAAGAAAAATGTTAAGTCTGTGCCGTCTCAAGCCCAGCCGCAAAAACCTGTTGAAGCAAAAAGAACTAAAAACCCAATCGTTCGCTTTTGGAAATGGCTCAATGGTCACTACGACCGTTTTGAATAGGCACCTTACCTAGTTCCTTAAAAGCCCAATATCTCCCCATGTTTTGGGTTTTGTACACAGGTTGTATTATCAAGAATTTTATGCCTCAGATAGCATCTGTTTTTATATTGTCCTTAAAAACAGCCTACCCACAATAGGTTATTTCAAAAAAATTCTCTTTATTTTTAAATTGTTAGTTGATATTTCAGAAGGCTTATAATTCTTCTGAATGCGTAAAACCAGCGCCTGGGAGAATGAATCACTTCGTGCGTTTATTCCTGAGGCTATTACCGGAATATCGAAAACAATAACCAAACACACAGACTTTCACTATTTCAATCCATTTCAATCAGCATAAACTTTTCGACTGCATGCTCTCAAAGGTATCTACCTTCAAAACCGTACTGGAAAACTTAAGCGATGGCATATCAATCATCGATAAAGAAGGAAAGCACGTTTGGGTAAACAAGGCTATGGCCACCATTACCGGGTTTACTAAAGAAGAACTACTAAAAAGTTCTCCACCACACATTTATTGGCCCGAAGAAGAGCTGGACACCATTATGAAAGCCCTTGGAGAAACCATGGAAGGCAAGTTCAGAAACTTCGAGCTCATATTTGTAAGAAAATCCGGTGTCAGGTTTCCCGTGTTAGTCAACCCCTCGCCCATTGAGAACGATGAAGGTGAAGTCCAGTATTTTGTGGCCACCGTAAAAGATCTCACCGAAGTAAGGCGAGTTCAACACGAGCTAGACGACCTTGCCTATAATTATCGGGTACTTCACGATAATACCAGCGAACTCATATGCCGGCACGAACTGGACGGCCGCTATAAGTCGGTTTCGCCATCTTCGATACGCATAACGGGTTATCGTCCAGACGAACTGATAGGCCGCGACCCTTACGAGTTTATTAAGGAAGATCATTTAGAGCAAGTGAGGCAAAATCTTCATGAACAGGCACTAGCAGGCAACGATCTTATTCGCACACAATATGAGGCTAAAAGGAAAGACGGAACGATAATTTGGCTGGATACCATTACTAAAACTTTGCTGGATGAAAACCAGAAGCCTACTGAACTAGTTACAATAAGTAGAGAAATTACTGAGCTCAAGTCGCTGCAGACGAAACTGGAAGAAAACAACCGGGAGCTCAAACGGTCTAACATGGAACTGGAAAACTTTGCTTACATAGCCTCACACGACCTCAAGGAGCCCTTACGGACTATCGATAATTATGTGCAACTCTTTGAAATGAGGTACAGCCATGTGCTGGACGATAAAGCCCGTCAATACTTCGAGTTCATCAAATCGAGCGCAAAACATTCCATTCAGCTCACTGAAGACTTGCTGAACTATAGCCGTCTCAATTCCAGTGAGTTTCCCTATAAAGAGGTAGACATGAATGAGGTTTTAGAAAACGTGTGCTCGCAATTACAGTCGAGAATAGCCAAAAGCCAAGCCAAGTTAGTCTATGACAAAAACATGCCTAGTTTGGTTGGTTCACATATCTTATTATCGCGCCTTTTCATCAACCTCATTGCCAACTCCATAAAATTCAAATCAGAAGAAAAGCCCCTTATTCGAATAGCCGTTAAAGAAACTATCAATGCCTGGCAGTTTTCGGTGAGTGATAACGGAGTGGGTATACCGAAGAAAAGCAGAAAAGAGGTATTCGAAATTTTTAGACGCCTGCGCACCACCGATGACGAAAAAGGTTCGGGAATGGGGCTCACCATTTGCAAGCGAATTGTAGAAAAACATCAGGGAGAAATCTGGATTGAAGCCAACGAACCCAAAGGTTCTACATTCAAATTCACAATCAGTAAACACTTAAAGGAAAGCACAAATGTATGATCACAAAACAAGAATATTGTATGTAGAAGACAGCTTGGCCGACATCAACCTTTTTAAAGAGTTTATCGATGATAAGGTTGAGCTTACGGTAGTTTCAGATGGTCAGTCGGCCAAAAGCTATCTTCACCGATTAAAGCAAACAAAGTCTCATTTTCCCAACCTTATTATTCTCGACATCAACCTGCCGGAAATATCAGGTTTTGAGTTACTCAACTTGATTAAGAAAGAACAACGGCTCAAGTTCATACCTACCGTAATGTTTAGCTCCAGTGACAACCAGCGCGACATTAAAGATGCCTTTAGCCAGGCTGCCAACGGCTATGTGGTGAAGCCTGGCGATCTGGGTGATTACTCAAGAGCCATTGAAACATTCATGAACTATTGGGTCTATACCTGCAAACTGCCTCAAGAACAATAACCACACCGCTGCTCCTGCCATTTTTCCGTTACTCTCCGAAAATATTTTTAGTGAATAGGCATACCAACGCAACATATTCTTGCGTTTGGCAGTAATTAAGATCATTTGGCCAAAACCCAGTGGATTATTGGTCAATGTATGACAAACCAACACCAGTCGAAACTCAAAATCACAGTATGCGATTTAAGCAATTGCGTAATTATGTGCTTGTGGCTGCCATTTTAGCGGCCATTGCATCATGCCAGGAAGAGAAAATTCCGGAACCTTTTATTCCCAGAAACGACCATGAAGCATACGAAAAAGCCCTAGAAAGAGCTAACCTTCTTCATACAGCTTTGGGCAAAGATTGGCAAAACTCTGCCAAAGAAGCTCTTGAAAAGCCATTGTATATAGACCTTCCGTATGAGGAGGCCTTTTTTGTAGACGATAAGGCAGCCAAGGCCATTGGCTATCGGTTTGAGGCCAAGCGTGGTCAGAAAATTCAAATTTCGCTTCAAGATCTTGCAGTAGACAGCCTCAGTTTGTTTATCGATTTGTTTAGGGTAGAAAAATCTTCAATGGTTCATGTAGCTACGGCCGATAGCACCCATCATGTGTTAGGCTTCGAACCCCGTAAAGACTCCGAATATGTACTTCGCTTTCAAACCGAATTATTGAGGGGAGGAAGTTTTAAAATTACTTTCGAAAGTGTGCCAACCCTTTCTTTTCCAGTGGCCGGGCTCAACTATAAATCCATTGGCAGTGTATGGGGAGATCCACGAGATGGCGGAGCAAGAAGCCATGAAGGAGTAGACATTTTTGCACCAATCGGCACACCCGTAATAGCCCCCACCGATGGGTATATAAAAGTGGCCGATGAACGGGGAATTGGAGGCAAGGTGATCTGGTTGGAAGACCATCACAATCCTCAAAGCCTCTACTTTGCCCATTTGAGCGATTGGAATGTGAAGCGAGGCGACCGGGTAAAGGCAGGCGACACCATTGGTTTCGTTGGCAATACCGGTAATGCCCGCACCACCCCCCCTCACTTGCACTTTGGTGTTTATTCTCGTGGGGCCATGAATCCAATTAATCATTTAAAGCCAATAGACGGGAGTATTAAAGTGGTGCACCGCGATTTGGACTGGCTGGGAGAAACTATGCGAATGAAAACGCAAGTGCCTTTTTATGCTGATGTAAAAAGCCAAAGAGCTCAGGAAACGCTTGAGCGCAATCAGGTAGCCAGGGTTTTGGCTCTCAATGCTGCTCGCTGCAAGATTGAGCTCCCCGATGGTAGAACCGGATATATACCCAGAAATCAATTACTTACATTGAATACACCAATCTCCAGAGGAGTAATAAAGTCAGAAATGGCCCTAATGGCGAAACCTGACCCTGTTACTACAACCGATTTGCTTCTGGTTGATGAACAATATAAAGTGCTGGGCAAGAACAAACAGTTTCTTTTGGTAGAAACCAATACTGGTAAAATAGGATGGATAGGCTCCAGACCAGAAGGACAATCGGGAAAAATAGTAGCCGATAAAAACTAGCCTGCACCGTTGTTCTTGGTCTTAATAATAGCGGCCATTATGCTTAGGGCTATTTCTCTGGGAGTCTGCGAACCGATATCAATACCAATGGGAGCATCTATTCTAGCCAAGTCGGCTTCTGTAAAGCCAATACTTTTTAGCCTTTCTACTCTTTTGGCATGTGTCTTTTTGCTTCCCAATGCACCAATGTAACGCACCTCAGAAGGCAGCAATAATTTCAATGCCTCATCGTCAATCTTCGGGTCGTGAGATAGTATCACCGCAAAGCAATCACGGTCTAGTTTCAGCGTTGGCAGTACCTCCTGAGGCCATTTTACCTCCAACCGGTCAGGCTTAATGATACGCTCCGTCTTACGCACAAAAGTATCGCGCGGATCAATTAAAAGTGTTTCAAAATCATGCAGTTGCGCCAATACCAAAAGTTCCGTGCTTATGTGCGCTGATCCAATGAGTAGCATCCGCAACCGGGGAGGGAAAACATGGATAAACCATTGCTCATCAGCAAAGAAGTGTTGTCTTTGTTCCAAGGCCTGCTTTACCTCATCGCTCCCATCTTGTGCCGAGTAAAACGCATTAGCATAACCATTGTTCAGGTTAGTTACCCAAGCCAATGCCACATTACTCTCCAAAGCATTGAGAATAACTTCCCAATCAATAGAATCTCCTGACTGAATAAGCACCTTTATGGCTCCCCCGCAACTCAAACCTACCTCCCAGGCTTCGTCATCGGCCACTCCAAAGTCGGCCACTACTGCCTTGTTGTGTTTCAAAACATCCAGGGCCTTTGCCACCACGGCACTTTCTACACAACCACCACTCACCGATCCAGTCATTGTACCATCTTCCGTTACAAGCATGGCCGACCCGACCGGCCGTGGAGAACTCCTCCAGGTTTGTATGACCCTGGCAATGGCAAAGCGCTTTCTATTTTCAACTAATTCTCTTAATCTTGAAACAATGTCGGTCATGACTGACGTTTGAAAGGACTAAACAAACCTCAATATAAATAATTTGCTTGTCGATAATCATGGGCGGCCTTTAAGATACCTCCGATTGGGAGTAACCGAGCGATGCAATTTGCGCTGTTTCTACTGTATGCCGGAAGAAGGTCTTCCCTGGAGCTCCAAAAACCAGTTGTTAAGCTATGAAGAAATGCTTCGGTTGGTTGCCATTTTGGCCGGCTTGGGCATCGACAAGGTAAGGCTCACCGGGGGCGAGCCTTTTGTTAGAAAAGACCTCGTTTACTTTATGCGCGAGCTAAAGGCCATAAAAGGTATAAAGCAACTGAGTATAACTACTAATGGAACAGCTCCTGTTGAAACCATTGCTCAAATGAAGGCACTGGGCATTCATGCGGTTAACCTTAGCCTTGATAGTCTGAATCCTGAGCGCTTTGCAAGAATTACGCGCAGAAACGAATTCGACAAAGTATGGAGCTATTTTGAAGAGTTAATGAACCAGGGGCTAAGAACTAAAATCAATGCGGTAGTTATGGAAGAGCATAATCTGGAAGATATACTACCGATGGTTGCCCTAACTGAAAAGCATTCTGTGAGTGTACGATTTATAGAAGAGATGCCGTTCAATGGTGGCAGTAAAGGCTATCAAAAAATTAAATGGAACTATGAAAAGATTTTGCACCATATTTTGAACAAGCACCCGCAGGCCTTGCGGTTGGATGATCACAGCAGTTCTACCTCATACAACTATAAAGCACCCGGATATGCCGGTAGTTTTGGCGTTATTCCAGCGTATTCCAGAGCCATTTGTGCTACCTGCGACCGTATAAGAATCACCCCAAAAGGCGAGCTAAAAACCTGCCTCTACCAGAATGGAGGTTTTAGTTTTAGAGACTATATGAGAGCAGGAGCCACAGACAAAGACCTGCAGGCTAAGTTTAGAGAGCATTTTGGACGAAGAGCAAAGAATGGTTTTGAGGCAGAACAGAATAAGGAGCAATCTGCTAGTTTTGAGTCTATGGCTACCATTGGCGGATAGTCTAATTTTCTAAATCAGATTTTAATACGATACTTAGGTATGATCAGCTATCAACAGGCACTCGATACAATTGCTAAGTACCCTTTTGAGCCAGCCAAAGAAAAAGTGGCCTTGCAAGAGGCTACAGGAAGAATACTCGCCTCTCCAATACTTGCCGACAGGGATTTGCCTCCTTACGACAGAGTAACCATGGATGGTATTGCCATTAACTTCACTGACTTTGCCAATGGCCAGAGAGCATTTACCATACATCAAACCATTGGTGCGGGCACTCCCAAACAAACGCTCCATATTCCCGGTAAATGTGTTCAGATAATGACAGGGGCAATTATGCCTCAAGGATTGGATACGGTAATTCGCTATGAAGACCTTAGCATCGAAAATGGAGTAGCCACCATTCAGGCCGATAATGTTCAGGCCAGGCAAAACATTCATTTTAAAGGTAGCGACAAGCAAGCTGGTGAAATTGTAGTGGACAGTGGCAAAAGAATAAGTCATCCGGAATTAATTGTAGCAGCAGCTGTTGGACTTAAGGCCTTAGAGGTATTGAAAATGCCCAAGGCAGCCATTATAACTACCGGTGATGAACTGGTTGATATTGGAGATGTTCCCAAAGAGCACCAGGTAAGACGATCGAGCAATTATGGAGTTCAGTCTTTGCTTAACGATCTAGGAATTGAAGTAGACCAATTTCACATCGCAGACGATAAAAATCTGATGATCAAACGAATATCATCCATATTAGAAAGTTATAAATTAATTGTTTTAACCGGTGGAGTATCGAGAGGAAAGTTCGACTATCTGCCGGAAGTACTCGAAGAGTTAGGAGTAACAAAACACTTCCACAAGGTGAAACAAAGGCCCGGAAAGCCCTTCTGGTTTGGCACTCACAGTAAGGGCAATACAGTATTTGCTCTTCCCGGCAATCCGGTGTCATCCTTTGTTTGCGCTCTGGTATACATTAGGCATTGGGTAAACTGCAGCCTTAAAATTCAGGCAAACCTCCCCCATGCCATACTCACGCATGATTTGGAGTTCGCTCCTGAGCTAACTTATTTCATCGAATGTTCACTCGAACATAAATCAGACGGTACCGTCAGGGCTACAACCTTTAAAGGCAACGGATCAGGCGATTTTGCAAATATGATCCAAGCCGATGGTTTTCTGGTATTGCCCGAAAACAAAAACCAATTTAAAAGCGGGGAATCATATCCCTACCTTCCTATTAGAAACTAGCTTATGAAAAAGGATTTTTCACATATACGAGATCAACAACCTGCCATGGTTGATGTGGGCCTTAAAAACGATACCCAGCGCACAGCCATTGCCAAAAGCCTGATACAGTTACCTTCAGAGATGAAGGAACACATTAAAGACGGAGAAATTAAAACCCTCAAGGGCCCTGTGTTTCAAACCGCTATTATAGCCGGAATACAGGCCGCAAAACGAACCTATGAGCTTATACCCTTGTGCCATCAATTAAACCTCAATAAAGTAGATATTCAAATTCAACTGGCTACACCTCTATTAGTTGAAATAACTTGTGAGGCACGATGCACCGGCAAAACAGGAGTGGAAATGGAAGCTTTGACTGCTGTGTCCATTTGTGCTCTTACCATTTATGATATGTGTAAAAGTATTGATAAATCAATAATTATTGAAAAGATTAAATTATTATCAAAAAAAGGAGGTAAAAAGAATTATAAGAGGTAAAAAAACCCTAGAAAACTTATAAAAATGAGAAAATTATTGAAACATTTAGAGAACATATATAGAACATAATTATGTTAACTAAAAAACAAAAAGAGTTATACGATTTTTTAACTAAGTATATATCAAAAAATTACATATCTCCCTCATTTGAAGAAATGAAAGAGGCAGTAAATTTAAAATCAAAATCAGGCATTCATCGATTAATCACTAGCCTTGAACAAAGAGGTTTTATAAAGCGTTTGAAACATAAAGCCAGAGCAATGGAAATAACAAAAAAACTTCCCAAAAGCTATGATGTAAAATTGGTATCTTCACTTTGAATACTACACACTATTATTATGGTAATGAAATTTGTGTTATTCTAGCATTATAGTTATGAAGGACCTAGAAAATCTGAGATACTCTTGATATATTATAGGCAAATTTATCTTGGGGTGTCGCCANNAGGAGTGGAAATGGAAGCTTTGACAGGAGCTTCAGTAGCTGCCCTAACCGTATATGACATGTGCAAAGCCTTCTCTCATGAAATAGTCATTAAGGAAACACGCCTCATTCACAAAACTGGCGGAAAGTCCGATTTTAACAAGCCATAAGCAGTAAATAGAAACGCATATGAAGTTAGTGGCTGCAACAGACAAAGGACTTATTATTTATGCTCCAACCGATGGGAAATGGACATTGACTGACTTAGCTTTTGTAGGTCTGCCGGTCGGTGCATTTCATGCCGATGAAGAAGGTAACTGGTGGGTCGCTATAAATCACAAACACTGGGGAAGCAAACTGTATTTATCTGGAAATGAAGGAAAAAGCTTTGAAGAAGTGGCTGTTCCGCGCCATGAATTGAACCAAAATGAGACAGTCAGGTCGATCTGGACTATACAGTCCACTTACATTAACAGTGCTCTGAAACTCTATATAGGCACCGAACCGGCTGCCCTTTTTGTAAGCGATAACTACGGCCAAAGCTTTCAAGAAATAACCGAACTTTCTCAGCACCCAAGCAGACCA
>NZ_DDDQ01000173.1:0-13406 GCF_002336325.1 Roseivirga sp. UBA1976
AGAGCCTAAATGAGATTGCGGATATTTTCCTTTGCGTATGTAAAGTTTTCAGAGGAAAATTCCGCAATGACGTCCTAAGGGGACATTTTACTACTTCCTTACATCGAACTCAGGTTTCTTAGCAATCCGGATTCAACGCCTATATTCGGGTATTCCGATAGAGCTGTCTTACCTGCCCCAGCACCTGATCGTAGATTCTGTCGATAAAAGCAGCAAATAATTCCTGAGGAGCAGGAGGCGGCACCTCCTTTAGCTTAGTCATTCGCAACTCCTCCTTGGTTAGTGCACGCTCATCTCCATTAAAAGAAGCCCACTCATACTGCCATATATCTTCGCCACCCAGCTTTCGCTGAATAAGCACCTGATTGCTGTATGCATCTCTGATTTCAAAATTCAGAATGCCGGTTGAAGCAAGGGTTTTACGATAAGTCGTAAAATTGGCCTTTACTGTGCCGTATACATCATGCGAAACACCATCCTTGTCTTTGTACTGGCCTACAATTACGCTGTCGCGCTTTAGTTCTTTAGTCTTAGATTCCACAAGAGTTTGGCCCAGCACAAAATCGTCAAACTCAAGACTAAGAATATGATCGGGACGAATGTCATAGGCTTCCATATCGCCATGCGAGAAAAACTGCACGAAACGATCGCGGCTAAACCCATCCAGAAACTCGAACATCCTATTGGCAAAGTATTCGTTGGTTAGCTCTAGGTTGCGCGAGTGAGTGGGAATAGGTTCAATTAAAACCTTTACCGTGCCCATATTTCGTGCTTCAGTGAGCAAGCTATCAATACCCTGAAGGTTGTTATTAAATCGCAGTGCCCTCTGAAAATGACCAAAAGCCTGGCGACCGGCTTCAATGGTATTGGCTTGCAGAGCCTGGTTGCCCATGTCTACCTGAACCTGGGCAGCCATAACCGCAGCCTCTTGTTGCTCAACCAAATACTCACTCGGATTAACTAAATCAAGACAAGCCGGGCATCGCTGAATGTCATTGTAATACCGATTCAAAAAAGTATACTCATTGTATATGCTCTCGAACCTCAAAGGATCGTTGCTTCTATTTAATTGCTGAATGCGCTTGAGATGAAACTGTGAAGCCATACGATAGCCATCCATCAATACATTCTGGGCTTTTTTGTTAGTCGGATTGGCCTGAAGTCGATTCACCGCCCGGTCAAGAGCAGTGGCATAATCGCCCTTGTCAAAGGCATTTTTTCCAGTAGCACAGCCCCAGATTATAAGGGAAAAAAGTGCTAAAAACAGCGGTTTGTAAAAAGTGTTCATATGCCCTAATGTTTGGTTTGGAATATGGGATGTCGAAAATAATGCCAATTCTATTGGCCTTCTTCATTGAGGCTAATGATTTTTTGTTTCATGAGTTCAAAAGTAGTTTGAGTGAGTTGATCCAAATCGGCCTCTGTAAGGCCTTCCACCGAAATTTCAGGCAAACAATAACAGTGTACTACTCCGGGCCTTAATAACAAACTGCCTCGTTTCATCAATCGGCCGGCATTATGAATTACTACAGGAATAATTGGTATCTGAGCTTCGATAGCCAATCGAAATGGACCATACCGAAAGGGCAGCAGGGGTTCATCGGTGTTGTTTCGTGTACCTTCAGGGGCTACTAATACCGAAGTTCCTCCACGCAACAGTTCTTTCAGTTTTGCGCTACTCACCTTTCGGCTTTCCGCACTAGACCTGTCCACCCAAATAGCCAGGCGGTTTACTACCAAGCCAAATACCGGAATTTTGGACAGCTCTTTTTTGCCCAGCGCCACTAAGGTGCTGGGTATGGCAATGGGTATGGCAGGGGCGTCTAAAAACGAGGTGTGGTTAATCACAAAAATGTAAGACTTCTTTCGGTCTACCACCTGTTTGTTATGTCCAATAAACCAAATGCCTGTGAGCAGGCTAAAGCAATACACCCAAAACCGAATAAAAAAATAGGTAATGGAGTCGAGCCTTCTGGAAATAAGTAAAGGCATAATTATGGGTATGGCCAGAATTAGCATGGGCACCACAAAGGCCACAGCGCACCAACCGGTATATAAGTATTGTATAAACTTCTTGATCAAACCCCTGTTGAATTAATCTTTCACTAAGTTAAGATTCAACCGGCACTACGCCAACTAAACTTTTACACTCCCAGAAACCAAAAAAAGCAAGATTTCACTTGCAAAAAATCGGATTTCGAATTAGTCATATATTGCAATTTTTTCTTCTACCAATCAAATCGATTTTTTACCCATCATATTTCATTTTTCACCCTATATGGATTCTAAAGCGGCATAATTCGGTTCCGGTTGTTGGTTAGGAATGTATTTAAACTAACCATAATGCTTAATTTTAAAATCAAAACTATCCTCATTTTTTTACTGCTGAGTAGCAGTTTAATGGGACAGAACCGTACGGTGGAGGGTACGGTTCTTGACGAGCTCGGTATGGGACTACCGGGGGTGAGTGTTTCAGTAAAAGGAACCACCCGTGGTATGATTACCGATGTCAACGGAAAGTTCTCTGTGAGCGTAAGTTCCGAGAACGATGTGCTCGTTTTTCGTTTTCTTGGTTACAAGACCATCGAAGAACTGGTAGGAAACAGGGCAACCATGAATGTCTCTATGGTGCCCGATGTAGTTGATGCAGGCGAAGTAGTGGTAGTGGCCTACGGTACTCAGGATACAAAGAGTATCACAGGCTCAGTAACCCAACTTACTGCAGAAAAAATTAAGGAAAGACCCGTAACCAGCCCTATTTCAGCTTTGGGTGGATCGGCTCCGGGTATTCAGGTTACAACATCTACCGGTCAGCCAGGCGATAACCCAGCCATCAGGCTTAGGGGTATTGGTTCGGTAAACGGTAGCAACGATCCGCTTTTTGTAGTGGACGGGGTACCATTTAGCGGCAACATTAACAGGATAAACCCTGACGATATTGAGTCTATCTCTACATTGAAAGATGCAGCCTCCACTTCATTATATGGTGCCAGAGCGGCCAACGGTGTGGTAATTATCACCACCAAAAAAGGAAGAAAAAATCAAGCTCCTTCTTTCTCTTTCTCTACCAAACAAGGGGTTTCAGCAAGAGGTATTCAGGAGTATGAGCGCATTAATCCGCTAGACTTTTACCAGGTATACTGGGAAGCTCTGAGAAACGACAAAATCACTCAGGGTCGTACAGAAGCTCAGGCAGCGCAAGAAGCCACCAATGAATTAATTGGCTTCCTTAATTACAACGCCACCAACGTGGCCAACAATGAAATCATAGGAACTGATGGTAGTATTAACCCTAATGCCAGAATCAGATACTCAGAAAATGACTTGGACTGGTTCGATCCAATTGAGCGTTTGGGTTATCGGCAAGAGTACAACTTCAGCGCTCAGGGAGCGTCAGAACGAGCTGACTACTATGCCTCTTTTGGTTATTTGAACGAAAAAGGGGTGTTTGAAAACTCTGACTTTGAACGCTATACCCTTAGAACTAATGTGAATGTAGATGTGCTGGACTGGCTGAGAGTTGGAATGAACAACTCTGGCGATGTGCGTATGCAAAATACGGTAACCAGTGGTGGTTCCGGGTTTGCCAACGCCTTCTATAACGCCCGTAGAATGGGGCCAATATTCCCTGTATATGCCATCGATGATCAGGGCAACTACATTATCGATCCAATGACCGGCTCTCGTGCTTTTGACCGTGGAGATGCTCGTTTTGGTATTCCAAGAAGACCGAACACTACTTCGGGCCGTCATGCACCAGAAGAAATGTTGCTTAACAACAACTACAATGAGAGCCTTTTCTTTAGAACAGTGGCCTTCGCAGAAATTAAGCCAATGGAAGACCTGAGTATTACACTAAACGGAAGTGTTGATATTGGTACGTTCAATGGCCAATTCTATGGCAACCCATTTGTAGGTGACTATATTCCTGTGGGTAGGGCTTCAAGAAGTGCCAACTTCGACATTACCTCAAACTTTAACCAATTGATCAACTACTCCTTCGACTTGAGTGGAAACCACAATTTCGATGTGTTGTTTGGTCATGAAAGCTACAGTGTGAAGAACAACGACTTCAACGCAGCCAAAACCGGCTACATTGTGCTAGATAACCCTGTGTTGGATAACTACACCACCATAGTATCGGCCAACTCTCAAATTGACCGCTACAAAACAGAAGGTTATTTCTCCAGAATAAACTACAACCACAATGAGCGTTACTATGCTTCAGTTTCTTTTAGAAGAGATGGTACCTCAAGATTCTCAAGAGATGCCCGTTGGGGTAACTTCTGGTCGGTAGGTGCCAGCTGGAGAATCACTCAGGAAGACTTCATGAATAGTGTGAGCTGGATTGACGAGTTGAAGCTGAGAGCTTCTTATGGTGAGACCGGTAACGACAACGTAGGCGGATTCTATCCTTCTCAAACGCTATACTCTTCAGGAAGAAACAACGCTGCCAACCCTGGCTTCTATAGCTATTCAGTAGGTAACACCGCTCTGGTTTGGGAGAAAAATACCTCTGCAGACGTAGCCATTGATTTTGAAATTCTGGGTAAAGTGAGAGGTACTATTGAGTACTTCAACCGCTATTCAGACAACCTGTTGTTCTCGGTACCAATTCCTCGTGAGTCTGGCTATACCTCTCAGAACAGAAACATAGGTAGAATGGTAAACAAAGGTCTTGAGTTCGATATTAATGTAGACATTATTAAATCTACCAGCGGTTTTGAGTGGAACTTCGGACTGAACGCGACCATGTTCAGCAACGAAATTACAAGACTACCTGAAGACTCTAGAGAAAACGGAATCATTACCGGTACCAAGAAGCTTCTGGAAGGACGCTCTATCTACGATTTCTGGTTGAGAGACTGGTATGGAGTAGATCCTGATACAGGTGAGCCACTTTACGTATACGATCCGGAGTCTGAAGAAGCACCAAACAACGTATTCAAAACAGTAGATGGTGTTCAGTTGACAAACAACCAAAACCATGCCTTGTATACCTACAATGGTTCTTCTATTCCTGATGTGTATGGTGCCTTCACCAACACTGTATCGTTCAAAAACTTTACGCTTTCTGTACTCTTCTCTTATAGTATTGGTGGTAAAATTTACGACTCTAACTACCAAAGCTTAATGAGTACTGACGATGCCAGTGCAGTACACAAAGACATAGCCAAACGTTGGAAACAGCCTGGCGATATTACTGACGTACCTAAGCTCTCCATCAACAACGATGTGAACATTATTGCTACTTCAGACCGCTGGTTGACCGATGCTTCTTACCTGAACCTGAGAAACATAAATCTGGGTTATCAATTCCAACGTTCTACTGTACAAAACCTTGGCCTCAATGGGCTTAGAATGTATGTATCGGCAGAAAACCTGTTCTGGCTAAGTGCAAGAAAAGGGATGAACCCTATGGAAACATTCAATGGTACTCAAAACGTGGGTCTGTACCCTCCATCGCGAGTTATCACACTGGGTGTTAACCTAAACTTCTAAAAATTAAGACAATGAAATACATTTCAAATATACTTTTGCTCTTGCTCGTATTAGCCGTGGGCTCATGCAGCGAGGACTTTCTGGACACCTTCCCAACAGACCAATTAGGCTCTGACCAGGTGCTTGGTACTATTGAAAACCAGAGAGCAGCACTCGAAGGTATTCACAGACACATGTACGGAGTAGGCGGTTCGCAAGATGAGAGAGCCGGATACGGTAACATGATGATCAATTACGATTTCTTAGGACACGATGTGGTAAACCCACAACGAGGTAGTGGTTGGTTCATCAACGTGCACAAGTGGATTGAGCATAGAGACAACTCCAGCTCTTTGGTAACCCACACCTATGACTACTTCTACTCTATGATTGCCAATGCCAACAACATCATCAATTCAATTGATGCCATTGAAGGCGATGAAAATGAGAAGAAGAACATCAAAGGTCAGGCATATTTTTACCGAGCCTTTGCCCACTTTAACATGGTGCAACTTTATGCTCCAAGATATCGACCCGGTGAAGCTAACAACCAATTAGGTATTGTTATTAACCTGGACGATTTGAACAACCTTGGCGAGCCTAAGGCAAGGTCTACCGTAGACGAAGTGTACGATCAGATTGAAAGCGACCTGAATGCCGCTCTTCAAAACCTGACATCGTCTACCGTAAGCCATACCGATAAGTCGCAAATCAGAGCCAACGTGGTTAATGGTGTTCTGGCCAGAGTAGCCCTTACTAAAGGCGAATGGGCAAATGCCATTACCTATGCTCGCGCAGCAAGACAGGGCTTTACGCTCACTCCTAATTCGGAGTTGACCCAGGGTTTCAATAACGATGGTGCCTCAGGATGGATCTGGGCCAGCCATGTGATTCCTGACCACGGTACTTTCTTCGCATCATTTTTTGCGTACATGTCTTACAACTACAGCTCTACACACATTCGAAACAACCCGAAGTGTATCAATGCCGATTTGTATGACCTGATTCCTTCTACCGATGTAAGAAAAGGCTTTTGGGCGGTTACTCCGGCCGAAAGAGCAGCCATCAATATTCCAAGCAATTTTGCCAAATATGCCTACATGAACACTAAGTTCGAGGCACTACCCAGCGGCACCATTGGCGATGGAGACGTAGTATTGATGCGTGTGGCCGAAATGATTCTTATTGAAGCTGAAGCAAACGCTCATTTGGGCAATGATGTGGCCGCAAGAACCGTGCTTTTCGAATTGGTTTCTGAAAGAGATCCTAATGCCGTACTAAGCACCAACTCCGGTCAGGCTTTATTGAATGAAATACTGGTTCAGCGTAGAATTGAGCTTTGGGGTGAAGGGTTTAACTTCCTTGATCTTAAACGCTTGAACCTACCTTTGAACAGACCTCAAAGAGGTAGCTTTAACCTAACCCACGCTGCTATTACCAACGTGGCTCCAGGTGGACCTGAGTGGCAATACTTGTTCCCAATTAGTGCGATTAACATTAACCCACTATTGCAGCAAAACCCATAAGAGGTTAGATGGTCTGAGTGCACCGAATTAATTCTTGGGCACTCAGCCTGTCTTCTTAAAATAAAACTGTCTCAAAGACATCCTTTTCACATTTCTGATCCGCAACCGAATGACGGCCTCCAGTTTTTAAGAACCGGGGTTTCTACAGGGGGAAGGACAAAGTGCAGGGAGTTTTTGAGACAGTTTTTTTATGGCCTGACACTGGCCATTGAAGCCCGCCTGTGTACAATTCTGACTAAATCAATCGAGGTTAATTTTAAGGAGTGTTGCCAGGTTCGGACCGTCATTCCTACTTATAATGCTCCGGCATAGGCATACCGTAGAATTTTATCGGAATATTTTTCGCAAATAGTTTTTTAAAGTCGTACGCCTCATTAGTTTTGACCCCGAATTTAATGAAACAGATGGTGGACGGTCATCCACGGCACCATCGTAAGAAATTGGATGAAACCTAACTCTTTGCTTGCAAAACCCTGACTTTGTCAGGGTTTTTTGCATTGCCCCCAAAAGTGTTCAAAAATAAGTACTGATGCCGGCCTAGTTCATGGCACAGTTATCCCTCCGGTTGGTATCTACCAAATGAAAAATCTTCCACCCCTCTTCTGTTTTGCAAAGCTTAAAAGCATTGACCCCGCAGTGAGAAAAAGTATCTCCCAAGTAAAACTTAAAGGGTGTCCAGACGGAGGCCATATCCCCATCGATCAATATCGGGCCAAACTCAATTCGTTCGTCCCACACCTTCTCGTGAGGGGTGCCAACGGCTACTAAAAACCGCTGAAAATCGCTATTGGAGACTACCGTCTTACCCTCCCTGTTTTTTGCCACGCGCTGAAAAATCACATCCTTCATCATTACCGAATGTACTTTGGCCGAATCGCCTTCGCGCATTCCGTCAAACATGGTCATAATAGTTTTTCTTATTTCAGCAGCATCGTCTTGAGCTTGTAGGGGAGCTGTCACACAGAATAGGACGGCAAAAAGGGCAAATACACATGTTCTGTTCATCTTATACATAACTGATTGTTTAGAAAGGGCCACAAAGAATTGAAATTACAACTTTCTGAGCTGCCCTAAAAAATTCTCTAACCAGCAAAGCTATGCGAAGATGAAAGGGAGTAGTCTTTGAAACTTGCTAATTATCCTCCCCTGCGCACACTACCCCCAGTATTACTACGAACGTCTGTTCTTGGACTACCGGTGTACCTGACAGACCCTCCCGTACCGGCACTAGCTCTCAACCGCCTTTCGGCATTGATTCGTACATCTGCACCTGTGTTGGCCCGGGCATAAGCACTGTTGCTGGTAAGATCATATGCATAAATAGTACCCCCGGTAGAGGCCGTAGCTTCCAGCTCGTCTGTAGTACCATCAATATCTATTCGGCCCGATGTAGTCGCTGAAAGATCTACTTCTTCGGCCTTTGCTACAAGGCGCACATAGCCCGATGTGGAGCTAGTGACGCTCAAACGGCTAACAGAAATTTCAGTTCTAAACTCAGCCTGAGCCCCGGTATTTACTTCTATTTCCTTAAGCTCCCCGGTATAGGTAAGGGTAGCCCTCACCTTGTTGCTTCGATGGTTTCCGCGTGAAAGATGCACATAAAGCTTACCTCCTCTTACCTCGGTAATTACATCTTCGATATCTATTCTCGAAACTTCAATACTAATTGAATTGTCATCCCCTTTTTGGGCCACAAGATCTATACCCTCAGAGACTCTAATTTCATTAAACGAGCTCAGTTTTCTGGTGTCATTTTCCTGGGCAACCAGCGTAAAAGCCATAGCCAGGCTCAAAAAAGTAATAATGGTTTTCATGTTTTTGGTTTTAGAAACTGTAGGTAGAGACTATGGCTGCGGCTCTTGGGTTGCATGCCCGCGGCATTTAAGGGAGCTTTAATAACACCATTTGTGAAAAAAGAGGTTCAAAACCAAAAATGGGCTTAAAAGCAAAAAGCCTCCAACAAAATGTTGAAGGCTTTTCTAAATCTCTCTCTTGTGAATAGGAAATGTGTGTTGGCTTTTGGCCAGTGGTATTAAGCGGCAAATGCCTGAAGGTTCGGAATAGTAATTACCCTTCTGGAGTATTTAATTACGCCTTCCTCTTTAAGTTCGTTGATGAGGGTTGTCACGGTCTGCCTCGAAGAGCTTATAATATTGGCAATTTCGCTATGCGTAAGATAGTTTTTTATCACCAGTCCTTCTTCTTCCGGTTTACCTTCTTTATTGGCCCACTCAAACAAGAAAGACTTCAGGCGCGCTTTTACATCTTTAAAAACCAGGTTGGTATAGCGGGTCTCAAGACCTTGCAGTTTTTCGGTCATTTTTCGGGCAAAAGCCAAGGCTAACACCGGATGCTTTTGCATGATGGTTTCAAACTCTTCCAGATGAAAAGAGCAAATTATCACTTCGCTCGAAAGAATCTCGGCAAACTCCTGTGTTTGCTTAAAATTATAGCTGGGTACTTCTCCAAAAAGCTCTCCTCCCAAGACAATAGACTTGATAAGCTCATTACCAAAACCATCGATTTCGCTAATTTTCACCTTTCCGTTAATCAGAAAATACAATCTTCTGGCCTGTTCGTTGGCGAAATAAATAGACTGGCCTTTCTTCATTCGCACAAATCGGGCAATTTCCGAAAGATCATTGATCTGTTCTTTGTTTAGGTCTGAAAACAAATCGAAGTTTTTCAGATACCAATACTTCATTTCCTTTTGCATAATCTAGAGGTTAATTAATAGTTGTAAAATGGCGATGCCAACAATGATGGCACCGAGTACTTTATTGTAGTTTCTCGTAAGTCTCATGTAAATAAATTCTCGTTTTCGGGAGGTAACTTCGGCCACCAATAGCTGCAACAGAAACGCCCCCAGAGCAGCCCCCACCACAAACCCTACCTGTACCACCACATGGGTCGATGTAATGAGTCCATAGCTCTTCAGGTTGGTAATTACCACCAGCCAGAAAGGGAAAAGCTGAGGGTTGAGCAGTCCAAAGGTGGCACCCACCAGCAGCTCGTTGCCTTTTGAGGTTTGAATTGAACTTTGTCCTTCTGGTGAATGGCTTTTCTGAAACCACAAATACACCCCAAAAACAAACAGCACAACCACTGTACAGTACTGCAATATTTCTTGCCACTGTTCAAACCTACCGAGCCAACCGGCTCCGGCAACCGCCAAGCCGCAATACAGCAGCTCAGGTAGGCTACCCCCAAAACCAAAACGTATGGCCGACTTTTTATCCTTGTGTAGTGCAGTGTGTAGGGTGCCAAAGTTTACTGGCCCCAACTGTACAGAGCCGGCAAAGCTTATAACTGTTGCCAACGCCAGACTACTGAGTACCTCCAAGAGCATTGCTCAACTTTTGATTAGACATAGCAACCTCTGCTACTCTTTTGCCACCAAAGTGTTTCCTCAGCAACCTTACAAGTTCCGGCAAAGGAGTGACTGGCTGACCCAACTGACGGTTTTCCTGACTCACCCTAAACATAACGCGCATATGCCGAGCTGTATCTCTGTAGGCTCTCCACAAGTTTAGTGAAGGGTCATATATATGACCTGGCTCGGAAGTAACACCATTCAACTCCAGTATACGAATCTGCTCGCCTTTCTGCAGGGCCTCAACAGAAGCAACTTTCAGGTCGAATCGACCAAAGCAGAAACCTTCAATTGAGGCGGAAATGCGATCAAAAACCTCCACCAACCGGGCATTAATGAGGTGCTGGGCACTTAGAAATTTTGTGCCTTTGCAATGATTTCCAATGGGCTCCAAAAGTATCTTCTCTCCTTCCGGAATAACTTCAGAAAGCCGGGAAAAAAACCGCAAGCTCAGGGTTTTCCATTGCAAGTGAGCACGTTCATTGGTCTTAATAAGCTCACTGAGCGTACTCTTTCCATTGCCTTGGACTGTCAGAAACTCTTTCCTGACAATGGAGGTGATGCCACTTTTTCCGCTAATGGGCAACCTATAATACAGTATACCCAACTCAAGAGGATAATCGATAAACTCCTGCACAATGAAAGGTTCACCGGCTTCTTTCAGGTATTGCTGCAGGGCCGAGTCGCTTTCAATCTTTACCACCTGGCTACCGCGTTCACCCACATCGGGCTTAGCTATAACCGGATAATTCAAACCTTCATCAATCAAGCGTTGCTCAACAACTGCCCAGCACTCACTCTGCTTACAGAAAATGGCCCTGGGAAGATACTTCTTATCTATTTTGGCCAGGATTTGCCGTTTCGACTCACCAAACACCCCACCATGTTCAATACCAGGATTGGCGGCCGTAAAGTAGGTGAACGACCTCGCTCTCAACGATAAATAGAGCCAATAGGGCACCAAGGGCAGAAAGAATATCCAATAGGGCCAATACTCATAGTAAAGTAGCCTTACCCAAAAAAGCGGAAGTTTGTTTCTCATTAATTGTAATGAAAGTTAAACATACTGATTTCATTTACGAAGCTTAAGCAACTTCCGGAAAAGAGTCTTACCAAACGATGTCGTTTTGCCGTCTGCAAAACCGTCATTCACTTGACAATCTACGTGCCAACCTGTATTTAACACACTTAATACGCTGATTTTCAGCAAATTGAAAAATAAAAAGGATTGATTTGTCTTTGACTTTTTCCTGATATATCAGGAATTACATGAAATATCAGGAATAAAATAGTCAAAAAAATTTCTAGCTTAATTGATATCTTGGCTGTGTTTTTGAAGAGAGAAGGTCTATAACATTTTTATACTCACGAAATATCAGGAAAACAATGAACAAATTTATTCTGGTCTGTTGCCTGTTAGGCACAGCATTTTTTAGCGTCTATGCTCAAGACGATTCGCGCCAATCGTCTCCGCAAATGGTCATAATCTATTTGGAGGATAAATCGGAAATTAATGGTGAACTCATTTCTGAAAATGATGCAAGTATCGTCATCCGTAGCGAAAGCCTGGGGTTGCTAACCTTTCAGAAAAACGAAATAAGGCGAATCATTCGGCTAGACCCGAAAGGAAGAATTCCAAACCCAAACCCTACCCGATATTTTATAGGACAATCGGCCTATACTCTACCTAAAGGCGAAGGTTACTACCAAAACATTTATGGTGTTTTTAACTTAGTGAGCTACGGTGTTACCGATAGGCTAAGCCTTACGGGTGGTCTTGAGTTAATCAGCACCTTTAGTGGTAATCCTCTGCTTTTTGCCAATGCCAAATACGGAGTTCCCGTGGCCCCTAAACTCAATGTAGCGGCCTCGGTAAGTTATCTTACCATTGCATCTTCAATAGCCGATGTGAGCCTTGGTACTATAAACGGCCTGGTGACTTACGGAACACACGAACATCAGCTTACCATAGGTACCGGTTATGCCTTTGCCCAGGGAGAAATTGACAATAGCGGAGTAATCACTGTTGCAGGAATTACACGCCTCACAGGTCGCCTGGCACTTATTACTGAGAATTACCTATTGCCGGGTGAGTCATCGGTAATCTCTGGCGGATTGCGTTACATTGCCAAAAAAGTGACCGTAGACCTCCTCTATTTTGAGGGTGGTTTTCCGGCCATCGATATTGTACTCAAATTGTAAAGGGCAACAGCTTCGGTAAAGGCTTTCGCATAGTACGGCAAGGGTTGCAGAAATCGCAATCCTTGCTTTTTTTGAAGTGGACAAGCAATTGATTTTCAGAACGATACGCTTAATCGAGCCCTCTTTTTATTCCAAGCTTCTTCATGCGGCTTTCAAGAGTAGTTGGCTTCATTCCCAAAATTTTGGCGGCCCCTTTTTCTCCACTCACACGCCAGGCCGTTTTTTGCAAAACTTCCAGAATGTACTTGCGCTCAAAAGCTTCCAACGTATCGAACTCTTCTTTGTGTGTGGCGTGGGCACGCTTAGGAATCCAATCGCCTAACTCCAATTGGTGGCCGGGAGAAAGAATTACAGCCCGCTCAATTACATTTTCCAACTCGCGAATGTTGCCGGGCCAATCGTAGGCCTGTAAGGCATTGAGGTAGCGCTTGGGTATTTTATTGATTCGTTTACCCAGTTTGCCGGCAAATTTATGGGTAAAGTATTTTACCAGGAGTGCAATATCTTCTTTCCGTTCACGAAGTGGGAGGCTATGTACCGGAAACACGTTGAGCCTGTAAAACAAATCGGCACGGAAGTGACCGTCCTCCACTTCCTTATCCAACTGTCGGTTGGTAGCCGCAATTACCCGCACGTCTACTTTTATGGTTTCAGTACTTCCCAACCGCTCAAACTCACCTTCTTGCAAGGCTCTAAGCAATTTAGATTGGAGCTCAAGCGGCAATTCTCCAATTTCATCCAAAAACAAGGTGCCTTCGTGAGCCAACTCAAAACGGCCAATTTTACGGTTAATAGCTCCCGTAAAAGCTCCTTTTTCATGACCA
>NZ_DDDQ01000062.1:0-6813 GCF_002336325.1 Roseivirga sp. UBA1976
TTCAGAGGAAAATTCCGCAATGACCTCCTAAGAGGGGATATTTTACTACTTCCTTACATAGAACTCAGCTTAAAGTTGAGAATGCGATTGCGGTCAAACCGTTTCAGTTATTAATTTCTTTTTCCAATGGATAAAATTAACGGGTTGACTTTAAGGGGCTTATCTATTCTTCATCAAAGCCTGATATTAAGAAATTCATAGATGAATATCTGTTCAATTCTTTTCATATCGAAAATGGAAATATTATCTGGGTAGATTTTGATAGGCTATTTCCTCTTTCGGATCTCTATTCAGGCAAAATTTCTTAAAAAGGAGCCGCATAAATAACTTCTCTGGTGTCCGTTAGCTTTACAAAGTCAACTTCGCCTGCACCTTCAAAATGGTACCTGAAGCCTACAATTTGTCCAATACTGGCACGAACCGGAAGCGTTAGCTTGTGCTTGTCTGCTATGTAAAACTTAGCCAAACCTCCGTTTACCTCCATTTTAACCTTCTGCCATTGGCTGTAGTCGGTCTGAAGGCTCCTTATGTCTACCTGAGTAGGATAGAACTCCTGACCGGCAATAAGTATAGGATCTTCAACCGAACAGGCGCTAATTGAGAGGGGAATAAGGAAGGTGGAATTGGTGCCGACAATTTCTAGCTTGATTCTTTTACAAGGAGCACCATAAGAGTTAAAGGTGCTTCTCAAACGAGTTTCCAGCGTAAAGTCTAGACCCGAAACGGGGTTTATCTGGTCGAAATAGTGAAAGGTTAGGGTAGGGGCAGTGATTTGAGACTCTATTTCTTTTAGCTTATCAGCCGATAAACCTATCATAGCATCGCACTTAATATCGCTTTTATTCAGGTATTCAATGGTTCCCGACTTGTTTAAGGTAGCTACCCAACCAAAGGACTTAACGAAGACGTCATTTACTTTTAACAGCTCATTGTCTGCTATTAACTGTGCTTTGTAGTATCCCGGAAAAGCATAGGTGGCCTTAAATTCTTTTTGCGATTTACTTACTCGTACTCCGTTCAGATCGTCTTTAGATTTTTTAATGTAGATGTTCTCGGAGTTTACCCCACTCAGATCCAGGGCGAAGGTTATTTCGGCAGGTACTTGAAAACTCACGTTTTTGCCCACGAAGGTAATTTCCAGCCAGGAGCCTAGCGTAATAAATGTGGGGAGGCATAAAAAGAGGCATATATAGAATATGCGCTTTCGCCTATTTGTAGGGTGAACCCTGTGCACAAAAGCACGGATTGAATGAATTAAATACATTGGTTGGGGTAGTGGGTCTTAAGAGATAGGCCGTTTATAAGACGCTATGAATGTATAACTTATATACAGAAAAACCAATTACAAATACATGAAATTGATTTTTACATACTGTAAAAGATTATTAGACCAATAGCCACAGAGAGTAATAGAATTATAGTTTGTTTGATAAGCTCTCTTTTTCGCTCAGCTGATAATTGTAGTTTTAATCCTTTTAGATATTCAGGGCTGGCTTTTCTAAATCTATACTTCTTGAATTCTGATTCAGCCTTGGGTTTAAAAGTGTTGGCCTCTTTTATGTTGAAAGCGTCTCTACGCGCGGTTAGCGCTCTGTTGGCTTTCATTCTTTTGATAGAATCCAATATGTGGCCTGCGCTAGACATAGTGTGTTTTACGGGTATAATAACACTATTATCTATAGTATAAGGACAAACGGGTTTGAGAAGATAATTAACGGAGCCTAATGAGTCTCAAAAACCATTTCAGGTTCTTCAACTTCCACAACTCCATTCTCATTAATTCGCATCAATTGCACCGTTTTTAGTTCGTTGATTAGCAGTGGATCATATTTTGCGGCCACCCTCACATAGTTTTCAGTAAAACCGTGCATCATGCCATCTTCAACATCGTCTTCAAAGAGAACGGTGCGTGTAGTTCCCAGCTGGCTTTCGTAAAATTGTCGTTTCTTCTTTTCGGATAGAATACGCAACATTTTAGAGCGTTTCTGTCTTTCCTTCATTGGTACAGTTCCTTCCATTTCAGGTGCAGCCGTATTGGCCCTTTCCGAATAGGTAAATACATGTAAATACGAAATGTCCAGTTCGTTCAGAAAGTTGTAAGTTTCCAGAAAGTCGGCTTCTGTTTCGCCAGGGAAACCAACAATGACGTCTACTCCAATGCACGAATCGGGTATAAGGCTCTTAATTTTTGAAACCCGGTCTTCGTACAGCTCTCTCAGGTAGCGCCTTCTCATTTTGCGCAAAATTTTATTGCTACCTGACTGTAGCGGAATGTGGAAGTGCGGTACGAAGCGCTTTGAATTAAGCGTATATTCTATGATTTCATTGGTTAGGAGGTTGGGTTCAATAGATGATATCCGAATTCTGTCAATGCCCTCTACCTCATCGATTGCTTTTACAAGGTCCACAAATCGCTCAGTTCGTTTTCCGTCCTGAATTCCAAAGTCACCTATGTTTACCCCGGTAAGCACTATTTCCTTAGTATCGGTGGCGGCTATTTCCTTTGCCGATTTAATGATGTCCTCTATGCTGTCGCTGCGGCTTTTGCCTCGGGCAAGTGGTATAGTACAGAATGCGCAGTGATAGTTGCAACCATCCTGAACCTTTAAGAAGGTTCTGGTTCGGTCGTTTATAGAATAGGCATTGTTAAAAGTTGTTGCTTCTTTGATCTCAGAGGCCAATACTCTAGCCTGCGGAGATTTTTTGAAAGTAGGAAGGAGGTCCAGAAGTCTGAATTTTTCAGCCGCTCCCAAAACAGCGTCTACTCCCTCAATATTGGCAATTTCTTTGGGTTTTAGTTGGGCATAGCACCCAATGATAGCCACAAACCCGTCAGGGTTGATTTTTTGAGCCTCTTTAACAATCTTCTTACACTTCTTATCAGCATTTTCTGTAACGCTGCAAGTATTAATGATAAAGACATCGGGGGTGTCAGAAAACTCCACCTTGGCAAACCCTCTTTCCTCAAATTGTCTGGAAATAGTAGATGTTTCGGAGAAATTTAGTTTACAGCCTAATGTATAAAATGCAACCTTCTTCATTGACGGGTGGAAAGACTGCAAAGGTAAGGATTATTGAAGAAAGATAGTCGATGGAACCCTTTTAGCTTCACTTTTTCAGAAATCGATAGTATTAGGTGTGATTTTTAACCCAAATCTCTTAGTGCAAACGTTTTTCTTTTGAAAACGGATAAAAAAATAAGCTGAAACGAAAGAGGTTTACGTAATTGTGTTAATTTCGGGACGAATTTAGATCACAAAAGTCAACAAAAATGTCGAATCAGCGCCAACGTGCCCTAAACATCGTGCAGCAAAGAACTACAGACAGAGTTTTTGCTCCTTCTGACAAAATTTCTGACTTCTTCGCAGAAGAAGTGTTCACAATGGACAAGATGAAAGCCACTCTTGCTCCAGATACTTTCAAAAAAGTAGAAAGTGCCATTAAAAAAGGGAAGAAAATTGACGTAGAAACTGCCAATGAGGTAGCTTCTGCTGTAAAAACCTGGGCAATTTCTAAAGGAACCACTCATTATACTCACTGGTTTCAGCCGCTTACAGGTGCAACAGCCGAAAAGCACGATTCGTTTTTCGATGCGCACAAGGGCATTGAGGTGTTTAAAGGTAGCGAGTTGATTCAGCAGGAACCCGATGCATCCTCATTTCCCAATGGTGGTATACGATCTACTTTCGAAGCCAGAGGTTATACGGCATGGGATCCAAGTTCACCAATTTTCATTTGGGGACGTACACTTTGTATTCCAACCATTTTTGTGTCGTACACCGGTGAGGCCCTGGACTATAAGGCACCGTTGCTAAAAGCTGTTGAGGCAGTAGATAAGGCGGCCACTAAGGTTTGTCAGCTTTTCGATCGAAATGTGAATAGAGTCAGTGCTTCACTAGGCTGTGAGCAGGAGTATTTTGTAGTAGATAAGGCCTTGTTCAATGCTCGTCCTGACTTGGTAATGGCCGGAAGAACCGTGTTTGGCCGTCATCCTGCACGTGGGCAACAGTTGGACGATCACTACTTTGGTGCCATACCAAGTAGAGTATACAACTTTATGAAAGACTTTGAAATAGAGTGCCTTAAACTAGGTATACCTGTTTCTACCCGTCATAATGAGGTGGCACCTTCTCAATTTGAGGTGGCACCAATATTTGAAGATATTAACGTGGCCACAGATCATAACTCGCTTATGATGGATGTGATGAATCGAGTGGCCGAAAGGCACGACTTGTCCATTCTGTTCCACGAAAAACCATTTGCAGGTCTAAACGGTAGCGGAAAACACAATAACTGGTCGCTTATCGCATCCAATGGGGTGAACGTATTCCAGCCAAGCAGCAGTGCCAGAGAAAACCTTCAATTTCTTACGTTCCTGGTTAACACCGTTAAGGCCATTCATGAGTATGCGCCTTTGTTGAGGGCCAGTATTGCTTCTGCCGGAAACGATCATCGCCTGGGTGCTAATGAAGCCCCTCCGGCTATTATGTCGGTTTTCCTGGGGTCCGATCTTAATGCCGTTCTCGATGAACTTGAGAACAATGGTAACATTAAGATTGACAAGGGTGAAAATATGTACATGAAGTTGGGAATTGATAAGATTCCTGAGATCATTCTCGACAACACCGATAGAAACAGAACGTCTCCCTTTGCCTTTACAGGTAACAAGTTTGAATTCAGAGCAGTTGGTTCTAACCAGAACGTGGCTGAGCCAATGACAGTGCTTAACCTCATTATGGCTAAGCAACTGAAAGAATTCTACAAGGTAGTTAGCGAAAGGATTAAAAAAGGCGAAGACAAAAAGATTGCTATCGTCAACGTGCTTAGAGAATACATAAAAGACTCGAAGGCCGTTCGCTTCGAAGGAGATGGTTACTCTCAAGAGTGGGCCGATGAAGCCGAAAGAAGAGGTTTACCTAATGTGAAAGATACTCCAAGAGCGTTGGATGCTTATGTATCTAAAACCTCTAAGCATATTTTTGAGGAGTTTGGTGTAATGTCGCCACTAGAGCTAGAGGCGCGAAACGAAATTCAGCTAGAGAATTATATTCTCAAGATTCAAATTGAAGCACGCCTGATTTCTGAAATGTCTATGGCTCAGGTAATTCCTGCCGCAATTAACTACCAGAATAAACTAATTCAGAATGCTCGTGGTTTGGGAGAGTTTGGGTTAGATAATAGCCATATCAAATCGATTCTCGAAAAGGTAAACGCTCAGATTGTTACTATTCAGAAAAATGTAACAGCCATGAACGATGTGAGGGGAGAGATTAACTCTATAGAAGATACCAGAGAAAGAGCCATTGCTTACTGCGATCAAATTAAAGCAGCTTATTTTGATGTGATCAGAGATGCTGTGGATCGTTTGGAAGGTTTGATTGACGATGAAGACTGGCCATTATTGAAGTACAGAGAAATGTTATTCTTAAGGTAATTTCCTTTTTGAAACCACTATAGAAGGCCTGTTTTCATTAGAGAACGGGCCTTTTCATTTGTTGGTAGTTGTATGCGGTTTCATCAGACCACAGGTAAAACTATGGGGAGATTAATAGCAGGCATAAATTGTTGTGGGCATCCTTTCTTCTTAGACTAAGCAGAAATGTCGTTTGCTGGTCAATTGCAGGGTGATAATAAACATGCTCATTTACAAATAGTTATATTTATAATGAATGCGTGGAATGACCAAAAAGAAGATTAAAATAGGTTGCCTGACTCTTTTATTAGGCTTTATAGTTCTTACTCAAATTGTAAGCAGCTGTGTTAGCCTCACCAAGAGCGATAGGGAGGTAGCAAAGTATTTTCGAGACAAGCCGGTTCAACCGCGAAGTGTGTTTTACAATGTGGATGGTTACGCCATTCATTATAAACAACTAGACGTAGCGAAAAACGGTACTATTGTGTTTCTGCATGGTTCACCGGGCGGATGGGATGCGTTCATAGATTATTTTGCTGACAGTACTTTGTACCAGAACGTGACTGTAGTGGCAGTAGACCGCCCAGGCTATGGCAAGTCGGAATTTGGCAAACCGGTAGGCTCCATAGAGAAGCAAGCAGCCTTGTTACAACCCATGCTTGAGGCGTTGCCTGCTCCCAGAGTTATAGTAGGTCATTCGTTAGGAGGACCAATTGCTGCCCGGTTGGCAATGGATTACCCCGATTGGGTAGATGGTCTTGTGCTACTGGCACCGGCTTTGGATCCGCGCCTTGAGCCTAACGAAGATTGGTTCAGAAAGCCCATGCGATGGCCATTGCTAAGTGCGCTGGTTCCCAAAATTATACGGGTTTCGAACGAGGAGCTTATTTTTCTTGAGGAGGAGCTTGAACAAATGCTTCTGCTTTGGCCCGGTGTTCAGGCAAAAACTATTGTGTTACAAGGAGGAGAGGATGGACTTGTACATCCACAGAATGCCAATTTTGCTGATAGCATGCTAATCAATGCTCAAAAAGAGGTGATATTCTTACCTAAGCAGAACCATTTTTTACCCTGGAATGAATATGCTCTTGTAAAACAAAAGGCACTGGAATTGATGAGGGAGTTCAGGCAGTAAGGATTAACTCAGTGCTTCTATTTGCTTTAAAACCTCTTCTGCCTCGGCAGTCTTTAAGTCGCTTGCTTTCCGGTTGCTGTGTGAAAGTTTGTGAGCTTCTTCAATTAGCTTTTTGTAACGATCGTGAAGCTTCTCTTTTTCTGTTTTTTTAGTAAACCAACCCATGATTTTTTATAGCTCAACAGCTCTTTAAATACAATTGTTTTAGTAGGGGTGCTTATTTAACCTGAGTTCGATGTACGAAAAGAACGTCATGCCGGAAAAA
>NZ_DDDQ01000165.1:0-31810 GCF_002336325.1 Roseivirga sp. UBA1976
TACTCTTTCCTTGGCTTGGATCCGCGGCAGCTCGAAGATCAATACGCCAACTATTGGGATCAAAACGTAGCCCACAGCAAGATAAATTATGCATACGCTGTTGCCAACCCCAAAAACTTTGTTGGTTATAATGAAAACGCCTGGGGACTTACCGCCAGCGACAACCATCAAGGCTACTCTGCCCACTCTCCCACCAACGACCTGGGGGTAATTACTCCCACAGCCGCCCTTTCGTCTTTCCCCTATACACCCGATGAATCTATGAAGGCACTTAAACACTTCTACTACATTATGGGCGATATGCTTTGGGGAGAATATGGCTTCTACGATGCCTTTAACCTGACTGAAAGCTGGGTTGCCAGCTCGTATCTGGCCATTGACCAGGGGCCTATTGTACTGATGATAGAAAATCACAGGACAGGCTTGCTGTGGAACCTGTTTATGAAAAGCAGTGAAATAACTAACGGACTAAAGAAACTCGGATTTACAAGCTACTGAACCAAACCCTAGAATAACCCTAAACTAAGATGAACAAAAGAACAATACTTCAATGTTTGATGGCCCTGGCTCTGGGCGCCTTTTTATGGGCTTGCAGTCAATCCAAAGGCAGCCAGCAGGCCGACTCTATAAAAACCCAAAGCGAAGAAGACTCTTTGCTCAACCTGGTGCAATATCAAACCTTTCAGTATTTCTGGAATGGTGCCGAGCCCAACAGCGGTATGGCCCGCGAGCGATATCACATGGACGATATTTATCCCAGTCACGACAAAGACATTATTACATCGGGCGGCTCAGGCTTTGGGCTTATGGCACTAATTGTGGGTATAGAAAGAGGCTTTATTACCCGGGAAGAAGGCATTGAGCGCTTTGAGAAGATCGTAGACTTTCTGGAAAAAGCCGATTCGTTCCATGGAGTATTCCCTCACTGGTGGGATGGCAAAACCGGTAAGGTTTCGGCCTTTAGCAAAAAAGACGATGGGGGCGACCTGGTAGAAACCTCTTTTCTGGCAGCCGGCCTGCTTACCGTGAGACAATACCTGGACAAAAACGATAAGCGAGAAAAACAGCTGGCCGAACGCATGAATACCCTTTGGGAAAACATTGAGTTCGACTGGCACACCAAAGGCGAAAATGTACTCTACTGGCACTGGTCGCCCAACTATGAGTGGGAAATGAACTTTGATGTTAGAGGTTACAATGAGTGCCTCATTATGTATGTGCTGGCAGCTTCATCGCCAACCCACTCGGTAGACCCTGCTGTGTATCATGAAGGTTGGGCCATGAATGGTGCCATTGCCAACGATACTACCTACTATGGACTCGAAACTGTACTTAACCACTACGAAACCAACGACTCACCTGTGGGTCCGCTCTTTTGGGCACACTACTCTTACCTCGGCCTTAACCCAAAAGGCCTGAAAGACAAGTATGGAGACTACTGGAAGCTCAACCGCAATCATGCCCTCATTCATCACAAACATGCAGTAGCCAACCCCAATGAATTCAAAGGATATGGGCCTGACATGTGGGGCTTTACCTCCAGCTACTCCATGAGAGGCTATGCCGGCCATAGGCCTGACCGCGATCTTGGGGTAATTTCGCCAACTGCTGCCCTTTCTTCTTTCCCATATACTCCGGAAGAAAGCATGGCCATGCTCAAAAAACTCTACACCGAAGCCGATTCCCTTGTAGGCGAATTTGGTCCTTACGATGCTTTTAGCTTCCACGAAAACTGGTACCTCCCACGCTACCTGGCCATCGATCAGGGCCCAATTCCAGTAATGATCGAAAACTACCGCAGCGGGCTAATCTGGGATCTGTTTATGTCGGCTCCGGAAATACAGCAAGGACTTAAAAAACTAGGTTTCTACTATGAAGATTAAGCTACTGCTCATCTGTACTTTGGCCGGGGTATTAAACATTAGCCTGGCCCAAACCAAGGAAGACTTTAGAGCGGCAAAACACACCTATGAAGAAGGTTCGCTCAACTATAGAGTACTTTATCCGGAAGGGTTCGATTCCACAAAGGAATATCCACTGGTACTTTTTCTTCATGGCGCTGGTGAACGTGGTACCAACAATGAGAAACAGTTGGTGCATGGCAGCAAACTGTTTCTCGACCCTTCCAATCGGGAAAAGTTTCCGGCCATTGTCGTTTTTCCTCAATGCCCACCGGAAGACTACTGGGCCAATGTACACAGACCACTCGATGAGAATGGAAAACGTCAGTTTACCTATTTCACCACCAAAACAGAACCTACATTGGCCATGAAAGGTCTTCTTTCATTGGTCGATTCGCTTAGTCGGGTTGCTCATATAGATAAAGACAGAATGTATGTAATGGGCCTTTCCATGGGAGGAATGGGCACATTTGAGCTTGTGAGCCGCAGACCCAAAACGTTTGCGGCTGCCGCACCCATTTGTGGTGGCGACCACCCAAAAAGTGCCAGAAAGTATGCCAAAAAAGTACCCTTCTGGATATTCCATGGCCTGAAAGACGATGTAGTGCCTCCTCATTTTTCTAAAGAAATGGCCAGTGCTATTGAAGAAAAGGGCGGTCGGGTAAAACTCACCCTTTACCCCAATGCCAACCACAACAGCTGGGATCCTGCATTTGCCGAACCTGAACTATTGCCCTGGCTATTTTCTCATTCCAAGTAACCTATACCCGCAATGCATTCATTCAACATCCATAAAAGCACACCTCTTATACTCCTGGTAGGCATCATGGGGTTCATGGCCCTAAATGGCTGCGAAAACCCATCGGGCAGCTCAGGCCCTATGAGCCGGTTCATCGATTCGCTCATTCAAGAAATGACCATCGAAGAAAAAGCCGGACAACTCACCCTCTACACCAGTGGCTGGGATGTAACAGGACCTGTATTGCGCGATGACTACATGGACGAATTGAGGGCTGGCAGAGCCGGTAATCTCTTTAATGCCCATACCGTAGACTACGCCCGTGAACTGCAGCGCATAGCCGTTGAAGAAACACGGCTGGGTATTCCTCTACTCTTTGGCTTGGACGTAATTCATGGTTATAAAACCACCTTCCCAATTCCTCTGGCCGAGGCTTCTAGTTGGGATCTTGATATTATTGAAAAATCGGCTCACCTGGCCGCCAAAGAAGCCGCCTCTGCCGGAGTCAACTTGACCTTCAACCCCATGGTTGATATTGCGCGCGACCCTCGTTGGGGCCGCATTGCAGAAGGTAGTGGCGAAGACCCCTTCCTAGGTGCGCTCATTGGTGCTGCCAAGGTTAGGGGCATACAGGGTAAAAACCTTGCCGACCCTACCACCATTTTGGCCTGCGTAAAGCACTTTGCCGCCTATGGAGCTTCCCAGGCAGGGCGCGACTATCATACAGTGGATATGTCTGACCGGGAATTGAGGCAGAACTATTTACCTCCCTACAAAGCCGCTCTGGAGGCCGGTGCCGCCACAGTAATGACCAGCTTTAACGAATTGGATGGAGTGCCTGCTTCTGGCAACCGATACCTGATGACAGAAATATTGCGCAATGAATGGGGTTTTGATGGCTTTGTGGTAACCGACTACACATCTATCAATGAAATGGTGCCTCATGGAGTAGTAGCCAACGAGAAAGAGGCCGCAGAGCTGGCCTTTAAAGCAGGCGTACAAATGGATATGCAGGGAGGGCTTTACAGCCGTTACATTCCGGAACTGATTGCCGAAGGAAAGATTGAAGAGTCTACACTGAATGAGTATGTAAGACAGGTGTTGGAAATGAAGTACAAACTGGGATTGTTTGAAGACCCCTACCGATACCTAAACAAAGACAGGGAGCAACAAACGCTATATTCTCAAGAATTAATGAATCATGCGTTATTGGCCGCAAAAGAGTCTATTGTACTGCTCAAAAACCAACCGGCAAGCAAAGGCCAAAGTAATCTTTTGCCACTTTCTAAAAAACTTGGCTCAGTAGCGCTTATTGGTCCATTGGCCGATAACCGCAAAGATATGCTAGGCACCTGGCATGTAGCTGGCGATGCCTCTAAAGTGATTACTCTAAAAGAAGGCATAGCGCAAATTGCTCCCGGAGTAAAAATCAACTATGCACGTGGTGCCGGCTTTAGTGGAGACGACCGGTCGGGTTTTGCTGAAGCTCTGGCAGCAGCCAGAAAATCGGATGTAGTTATAATGGCCATAGGCGAAGACTATACTCAAAGCGGAGAAGCAGCCAGCCGATCGGAAATAGGACTGCCAGGACCGCAACAAGAGCTTATAGAAGCTATACATGCGCTTGGCAAACCCATAGTCGCAGTGGTAATGGCTGGCAGGCCACTCACCATCAATTGGATTGACGAACACATTCCTGCTGTTATGAACGCCTGGCATCTGGGTACAATGTCTGGAAAAGCCATTGCTGAAACGCTTTTCGGAGATCATAATCCGGCCGGCAAACTCACCATAACTTTTCCTAAAAACGTGGGTCAGATTCCCATATACTATAACATGAAGAATACAGGCCGCCCTTTTAGTGCCGACAACAAATACACCAGTAAATACCTGGATGTTTCTAACGAGCCGCTCTATCCTTTCGGCTACGGACTGAGCTACACCACCTTTGAGTACAGCAACATTAGCTTGAGCAGCTCTGAGCTATCGTTCGATAGCTCCCTTACCGTTTCGGCCACGGTAACCAACACCGGAACCTATGAGGGCCAAGAGGTAGTACAGCTCTATGTGCGAGACATGGTGGGCAGCGTAACCCGCCCGGTAAAAGAGCTCAAAGGATTTGAAAAAATTAAACTTAAACCCGGAGAATCGAAGCGCGTGTCGTTTAACCTTAGCGCTAAAGACCTGGCATTCTATACTTTAGATATGCGCTTTGAAGCCGAACCGGGGGATTTCAAAGTATTTATTGGCCCCAACTCTTCCACAGGACTTGAGGCCGACTTTAAGCTTAAATAAAGAAAAATGCCGTCCTTTTCCAGAAGTGCAATCATCGTTTCAGCCCCCTTGGAATCATTCACCGGAATTTCTGTCAATGGGCAAGGCAGAAAAAATACAGCCGTGAGTGAAAACTGGAAATTCAATGCGGACGGCATCTTATGGGTAGGTCGGTGGGAACCCTGCACGCTGGGCAACCATCGACCTCACCTATGCCATTGTACAATCAAAAACTAAGACCATGACTAATTCCACAACCAAACTTTTAAGTCTGCTGGCGCTGGTGCATCTGGTAGCATTGGCTTGCTCTGCCCCAAGGGGCGAACAAAAAAACGACTTGATTTTAAAGCACATTGAAGGGACAGAACCCATGAATGTAGTTTTTATTCTTAGCGATGACCATCGCTACGACTTCATGGGTTTTACTGGTAAAGTACCTTTCTTAGAAACTCCTGCAATGGACAAAATGGCACGCGAAGGGGCCCATATTGAAAATGCATTCGTTACCACCTCACTATGTTCGCCCAGCCGGGCTTCCATTCTCACGGGGCAACTATCGCACCACCACCAGGTGGTAGACAATCAGTCGCTTATTGCTGATAGTATAAAGTTCTTCCCCCAATACCTTCAGGCAGCCGGTTACGAAACAGCCTTTATGGGCAAATGGCATATGGGTGAACACCATGCAGACCCTCGAAAGGGCTTTGATCATTGGTTTAGCCTTAAAGGTCAGGGCAATTATTACAACCCACTCATTAACATCAATGGGGTTGAAAAAACCTTTAGCGACAGCACATACATTACCGATTTACTTACCGAAGAGGCTGTTAAATGGCTAAGCGAAAGAGACGGCCAAAAGCCCTTTTTCCTCTATTTATCACACAAAGGCGTACATGCCGACTTTAAACCGGCCAAACGACACCAGGGAGTATATGCCAATACCAAACCGAGTTATCCGCCTACCATGTTTCCTGAAAAGAACAAAGACTACAACTATGCCGATGTACCCGACTGGGTAAAAAAACAACGCAACAGCTGGCATGGTGTAGACTATATGTATCATGGTCAGATTGGTTTCGATGAGTTTTACCAGCTTTATACCGAAACGCTACTTTCGGTAGATGAAAGCATTGCAGCCGTGCTTGACCAACTGGAGAAGAGCGGACAGATTGACAATACCATTGTATTCTATATGGGCGATAATGGCTTTTCGTTTGGTGAGCACGGCCTTATTGACAAGCGACATGCCTATGAAGAATCCATTCGGGTGCCGCTGCTCATTTATGGCGGAAAAGATGTAATTAAGCAGAATAAGGTGAAGCAAATGATTCAGAACATAGACATTGGCCCCACCATATTAGCCATGGCCGGTTTAGAAAAACCCACCAATATGGATGGAGAGAGCTTTTTACCTATTCTTAAGGGGGAGAATCCCGATAACTGGAGAAAACGCATTTATTATGAGTATTTCTGGGAGCGGCCATTTCCGCAAACTCCTACAGTACATGCGGTAAGAACAGACAAATATAAGTTTATACGCTACTATGGTTTGTGGGACATTAACGAGCTTTATGACCTGGAGAACGACCCTTGGGAGATGAATAATCTAATCAGGGACGAAGCGTATCGCGACATTGCCAAACAACTTCGCACCGACCTTTTTAACTGGCTTGAAGAAACAGGCGGAATGCAAATTCCACTAAAGACTGATGGCACGGGAGCGCGGTTCGACCATTTGTACAGGGGCACCTTTTAAAGAGTGAATTGGACCAACGAAATATTGCTTATAACCGGAGGCATACTGGCGGGAATAGTGAACACCATTTCCGGTAGTGGCACACTGTTCAGCATGGGAGTAATGACCCTCACGGGTATTCCGTTGGTAATGGCCAATACCACTACACGCCCCGGGGTTTTCTTTCAAAACCTAACGGGCGTGTTGGTGCTTCGAAAGACTATTTCTTCACAGCATGGTAAGTTTAAACTCACTCCAATTCTCTCTACCGTAGCCGGAGCTATGGCGGGTGCCTGGTGCGCAACTCAGGTGTCCAACGCATCCTTCAACCTAATGGCTACGATAGTAATGGTAGCCTTGCTGATTTCGTTTCTTTTACCCGGCTCACTAACCAGAAGATCGAAACTATCATTTTCCGGTAGTTCGGGCTGGGCTGCAATTTTGCTATTTCTCGGTGGTCTGTACGGTGGTTTTATACAGATAGGCGTGGGGATTCTCATTCTGGTTATACTTTCCGGAGTATACCGTATGCCCTATCAGGAGGCCAATACGTACAAACTGCTTATCGTACTCATTTATACCATTCCCACTACACTGTATTTTGCCTTTACCAACCACATTCTCTGGAAGCCAGCCCTGTTGCTGGCCATAGGTCAGGTAATAGGTGCCTATGGTGCGGCCCGGTTTATAAGAGTAAACACTAAAGCCCACTTGTGGGCCAAAGTTATTTCGGTTTTAATGATTGTGGCTACGCTCATCAAGGTATGGTTTTATTGAGTATATCGACCGCAACAAACGTGTCAGAATAATCATTTCAACCCTAATCACAACCCTATAAGGATCAATACATATATTTCTATGAAAAGCATTAACCTGTTCTTCCCACTTCTGCTCCTTCTCGCCTGCTCAGGCCCAGAACAGCATCAGCCAAAAGTGTCATTTGCTACGGCTCAGGAGCAAAAGAACTACAAAACATATTGCAACCCACTAGACATCGATTACACCTACATGTCGCATTACAGAGCCAACAACAACGTTTCCTATCGCTCGGGTGCCGACCCGGCCATTGTGAACTTTAAGGGCACCTACTACATGTTTGTTACCCGTTCTCACGGCTATTGGGCCTCTGAAGACATGAGCAATTGGCGGTTTATCAGACCCCAGAGTTGGTATTTCAACGGCAGTAATGCTCCTGCTGCCACTGTAAGAGACGGAAAAATTCTGGTATTAGGCGACCCTTCGGGTAGGGGCGCGGTCATCGAAACAGACAACCCGGAATTGGGCGATTGGAAAACCAACTTTGCCGTGATTAATACGCCCAATGGCGTGCAGGACCCAATGCTATTTACTGACGATGATGGCCGAGTATACCTCTACGAGGAGTCGTCTAACAAATTCCCTATCAGGGGGGTAGAGCTAGACCCGGACAACTACTACATTCCCAAAGGAGAACAGACTGATTTACTTTATCTTCAGCCCGAAAAACATGGGTGGGAACGTTTTGGGCAAGATCATAAATCGGACATCCAGCCATTTATAGAGGGTCCCTGGATGGTAAAGCATGGAGACACCTACTACCTGGAATATGGTGCTCCGGGAACTCAGTGGAACGTGTATGCCGATGGGGTGTATACCAGCAAAAGCCCTTTGGGGCCGTTTGAATATGCTCCTTACAACCCAATTTCTTACAAACCCGGAGGATTTCTGAAAGGCTCGGGGCATGGCAGCACCGTACGCGATAATAATGGCAATTACTGGCACTACGCTACAATGGCCATTTCAGTAAACTATAAGTTTGAGCGAAGAATAGGGATGTACCCTGCCGGATTCGAAGAAAACGGTCAAATGTACGTGAATACTGCCTATGGAGACTATCCTCACTATTTGCCCGGTACACCCGTGGAAGATCACAAAAACCGATTTACCGGGTGGATGCTCCTTAGCTACAACAAGCCGGTACGCACAAACTCAGGCCTGGTGAGTCAGGAAATCAACGTGGTAGATGAAAGCGAGTCGGGCTATATGCTCGGGCAAATTAGGGAGTTCGATATCCGTAAAATAAACGATGAAGAAATTCGCTCCTATTGGGTATCGGAGGCCAACAACGATTCCATTTTTGTGGAAGTAGATTTAGAGAAAACCATGGATGTAAAAGCTATCCAGATCAACTTTCAAGACTTTAACAGTAAAATATTCGGGCGTCCGGATACGCTGAGACAGCAATTTACAATAGAGGCCTCTATTGATGGCAACAAGTGGCAGACCATTGCAGACTACTCTGAAAACATGCGCGACATGCCCCACGGATACATTGAGTTACCTCAAGCTATTGAAGCCCGCTATGTGCGCTACAACCATGTATACTGCACCAATGAGTACCTCTCCATCTCCGAGTTCAGGGTATTTGGCAACGGCAAAGAGGACCTACCCGAAACCCCTGCCAACTTTAAGGTGAGCCGACAAAAAGACCGGAGAAATGCAGACTTGAGCTGGGATACCGTTGAGGGTGCCACAGGCTATGTCATTTATTGGGGTATAGCCGAAGACAAACTGAACCTTTCTGCCATGATCTATGGAGCGAATAGCTATGAACTTAGAGCTCTCAATACAGACACCGGCTACTACTACCAGGTGGAAGCTTTTGATGAAAACGGAATTTCTGAAAGAAGCGAAATACTATTTACTCAATAGGATCTGTTGGGTACCAAGAAGGTTTTGTGATAAAAACCACCCAATATTTTCCAGACTAAGACCAGAATTTCTTTTATCAATAAATTCAACCCAAATAAAGCCCTTGCCCATCGGTATCGGGTCAAAAAGAAGTATTTAAAGATAAAACATCATTACTATGCATTACTTTAGATAAAATCCTTTGCATGACCACCGACTACCAATCTGTAAGGTTTATTCATTGGTATTGCTCTAGGGTTCATTCTATATCACATGAGACCAAGCTCTTCGAGAAGAAGAAGGAGAAAGAGAAAAAAATATAAATCAAAAGGGTATTCCTTTCTTATCTGAGAGATAAAATGGACTATGGTTTTTGTCAGAACCAACGTGCCGCATATTTTCTGGCGTTAAAAAGAAAATGGAAGCAATCAATCCAATATACTCTTATATCCATCTTACGGATTAAAGCTCTAATACTATTCGACATGTAGACTAAACAACCAACTAGCCCCTCACCGCTAACAACACCAAGAACGGGTAGTACTTGAATAAGCTTCTATATGTCATGCGAACCCGGTTATTGATCGAAAAGAACCAACTGACCAAGGTAGTTATCGTTCACCCAGCTATGAGAAACTTGTTCATTGGCTTACTTCTGTGGCCTCTCTACTCTCAGGCACAGATACTCGGAGGCCCCTGCGAAGGTTGCGAGGCATTATTAGAGTACGGCAACAAAACGTTGACATCTACCGATACTCTACCGGGGTTTAAAGAGGGGGCTCCTCAAATGATTATTCAGGGAACCGTATTTCAAAAAGACGGCCATACCCCTGCCGAAGGCGTTATTATTTATGCTTACCACACCAATAGTGAAGGAATATACCCCACCCGGGGCAATGAAACAGGTTGGGGCCGAAGACATGGCTACATAAGAGGATGGGCTATAACCGATAAAAACGGCCAATATACCTTCTATACCTTCAGGCCCGGAAGCTATCCCGGCCGAACAGCTCCAGCCCATGTACACCTTACCATAAAAGAGCCCGGCAAAAGAGAATATTACATTGACGATATAATGTTTGAAGATGACGAACTCTTGAGCCAAAGTATTCGCAAAGACAGGAAAAACAGAGGCGGAAATGGTATTGTTAATCTCAAAGAAGAGAATGGTTTCTTTTGGGCAAGACGCGACATTTTTCTAGGCTTAAATATCCCAAACTATCGCTAATTTTCACTCTTAATTGGTCGGCCTATAATCTATTAAAAAGCCTGTTAATGCCTAAATTGCCCTCTGACTAAATAAGGCATCGAATATGCGGCAATTTGTGCTTTCATTCTGTTCCTGCTTTTGGCTCATAGTAAGCTGTCAGCCCAAACCCACAACAGAGCAATCTGCGTCTTCAATGCGCGCCTATATACCCGAACCTTACGCATCGGAAATAGCACAAATACCCTATAGAGGCTATACAGATACCACCCATATGGTGTGGATAAAAGGGGGAACTTTTACCATGGGAGCAGAGCATAATATGGCAATGGCCCATGAAAAACCACCACATAGAGTACAAGTAGGAGGTTTCTGGATGGATAAGTACGAGGTCACCAATGCAGAATTTTTGGCCTTTACCCAAGCCACCGGATACAAGACCTTAGCCGAACGGGCACTGGACTGGGAAACCATGAAAAAAGAGCTGCCTCCCGGCACTCCAAAACCGCCTGACAGCCTGTTAGCCCCGGGCTCATTGGTATTCTACAGTCCCCCGCAAGTAGAAGACATGCATAACTATGCTCAATGGTGGCAATGGAAAAACCATGTAAACTGGCGCCAGCCGGAGGGCCCGGGAAGCAGCATTGAAGACCGTATGAACCATCCGGTAGTTCACATTGCCTACTACGATGCGCTTGCCTACTGCCAATGGGCAGGTAAAGAGCTACCTACAGAAGCAGAGTGGGAGTTTGCTGCCCGGGGCGGAAAGGAAGGCCATATTTACCCCTGGGGTAATGAATTAATCCCTGAGAACAAGCCTATGGCCAACTACTGGCAGGGCAATTTTCCTATAAATAACACGGTAGACGATGGATTTGAGCACACCAGTCCTGTCGGGGTCTTTGCGGCCAATGGATACGGCCTGTTCGATATGGCAGGAAACGTATGGGAGTGGTGCAGCGACTTTTACGATGCCAACTATTATCAGCAGCTGGCATTAAAAGGAACTATTAGTAACCCGCAAGGCCCTGAAAGAAGTTATGATCCGGCAGCTCCGTATGCAATTAAACATGTGATCAAAGGCGGTTCATTTTTATGCAACGACAGCTATTGCTCCAGCTACAGAGTATCGGCCAAAATGCCTGCGGCACCGGATACCGGAATGCCTCACCTGGGTTTCCGAACCATCTTGCGTCCCTAACCTATCCCTGACAGTTCATGAGCCATCACCCAGTGGGCTTCATCCACTACCTTTAGCGTTGTATACTTCTTCCTCCCAGGCCTTTAGCTTTGGATTCATCCACCGAAACCATAATGGAGGACAGGCCGCCAGTAAAATCATGGCCGGATAACCTGAAGGCAACTGGGGCGATTCATCGTAGTGCTTCAATACCTGATAGCGCTTAATGGCATAGGCATGGTGATCGGAATGCCGTTGTAATTGAAAAAGAAAAAAATTGCTCAACCGATGGTTAGAATTCCAGGAATGCATTGGGTTCACCTTTTCATATCGCCCGGGGGCAAGCTCTTTTCGCACTATTCCATAATGCTCAATGTAATTTACCAGCTCCAGGAGTGTGAATGCCAAAATACTTTGACCAAAGAAGAACACCACCACCGGCCAGGCCATTTCCTGCAAATACCAGGTTGCGGCCAGCACAATCAGGGCGCAAAAAATAAGGGGTAGAACAGTAAACCAGAGCATATTATTCCTGAGGCTCAAAAACCCTTGCTTTCTGCGGCTCAACCTTTCCTTCTCCAGTTTCCAGGCACTAAAATAACTACCGAAAACCGAGCGTATCCAAAAACGATAAAAAGGCTCATTTTTACGACTCGTAGCCGGGTCTCTAGGTGTGGCCACATAGACATGATGTCCACGGTTATGCTCAATATAAAAATGCATATAGCATACCGTCATTAGTAGTAGTTTGGAACAAAACCGCTCCCAGCCCGACTTCTTGTGGCCCAACTCATGAGCTACAGTAATGCCTATGCCCCCGGTTACCAGGGCACAGCTAAGGGTAAAGCCAATCCACTCCATAAGGTCGAGGGAATGTGAGGCAACCATCCAACATGCCCATAAGACAAAGGCTACCTGAAAAAAAGTCCATACGTAAGTGATAAATCGATAATAGAACTGTTCGGCCAGAAGCAAACTTTCATTCTCACTTAAATTTTCAGGGTCTTCTCCTATCAGATGATCGGCCAAAGGAATGAGTACAAACACAAAGGCAACCGTCAACCAGTTCCAATAACCCCCGGAATAAAAGCCCAGCACAGTGAGCGAGGGAATGATAAAAGCCGTAAGAAAACCAATATTCTTGATCCAACTCATGTAGAAAAATACAATTTCCCTACATCACTTTCAACTGTTGGTAGTCAGGTATGGTACTCAACATTTGGGTTGGCTCATTAGCGCTTGAGCATAAACCAGCATAGGTTTGTATACCGTTACTAATAATTACCAGCCTGGATTGACAAACCTTGTTGTACGCGGCAATTTGCTCCACCACGTTTTGTCCCAAAGCCACAGAAGGTGCTTTACATTCTACCAGTACCAATGGTTTGAGCTTCTGGTCATAAATGAGAATATCGCTGCGTTTTTGCAGTTCATTATATTTCAAGCCCGACTCCACGCGAGTACGGGCCGCAGGATAACCCAAATTGACCATAAGATGGTTGAGCATGTGCTGCCTAACCCATTCTTCAGGAGTCAATTGAACGAACTTCTTTCGAATGGGATCGAAAATAAATAACTTGCCGCCTCTATTCTCAAGCCGATAGGCGTATGTCGGCAGGTTGAGTTGCAACATTGGGCAAATCTAATTACACCAAACATTATTCTATGAAAAACAAGCAAGAAATAGTTGAAAACTGGCTACCCCGCTACACAGGTGTGGCTCTGGAGGATTTTGGAGAATACATTCTACTTACCAATTTCATTTCGTATGTAGAAATGTTTGCAGATAAGTTTGGCGTGGAAGTAATGGGAGAAGGAAAACCCATGCAAAGTGCTACAGCCGAAAACATAACCATAATCAATTTTGGTATGGGGAGTGCAATGGCTGCCACTATTATGGACTTGCTTTCCAGCATTCACCCACGTGCCGTTCTATTTCTTGGTAAATGTGGGGGGTTGAAAAAGAAAACCCAACTGGGCGATCTTATTTTGCCTATTGCCGCTATTCGTGGCGAAGGAACCAGCAATGAATATATGCCGGTGGAAATACCTGCTCTTCCCTCCTTCCGTTTGCAGCGGGCAGTATCTTCCATGATTAAGAAGCACGCCATGGACTATTGGACAGGCACTTGCTACACCACCAACCGAAGGGTGTGGGAGCACGACAAGGCCTTTAAGAAATACCTGCGAAAAATCAGGGCTATGGCCATAGATATGGAAACGGCCACCCTGTTTACCGTAGGTTTTGTGAATGAAATTCCGCGAGGTGCCCTACTGCTTGTGTCGGATAACCCTATGATTCCTGAGGGTGTAAAAACCGAAGAAAGCGACAAGAAGGTTAGTGCTGACTATGTGAACGCTCACCTGGAAATTGGTATTGACGCGTTGCGCGAATTGAGAGATTCGGGTGACTCTGTGAAGCACATGCGCTTTGAATAAAAAAATAGGGTTACTCATTTAGATCGCATTTGTTAGCCCCAGTATACCAGCCATAAGCTGTGTCCTCACAGCGTCTTTTAACAACCATTTGTGAAGACACAAATGGAGGTAAGGTTCAGAAATGCACTTCTTGCGACATAAGTAAGTAACCCTATAAAAAAAATTCGGTGCGGGCCATTGGCCTGCACCACCTTATGCTTTCAACGGCTTACCAATACCTTGAGCGTATATCCTTTTTGTTCGGTAATTATTCTAAGCAGGTAAAGGCCATTTGGAAGTTCGGAAATATCTAATGGACTGAGACTGTTGTTTGCAACAGACTGATGAACAACCACTTCTCCTTTTAGAGTGCGCAGCTCAAGAACTTTGATCTGGCCCGGGATTTCTCCATCGAAATGAATGATACCGCTGGCGGGGTTAGGATAATACCGGAAGCCTGGCAGTTCCTCCTCCAAGCCCGTGATCTGTTTCAATACCGGAACATCGTAAAGTATGTCTCCGTTTTCTAATACCACTCCGTGTTCAAAGTCGCCTGTAGTACCAGCACCTTTTCTACTACCATCGGCATTCCTGAAAACAAAGGCCAGGCGATAGGCAAGCTTAGTTTGTCCCAAACCGTAATAGTTACTGGGCGTAAGGGTAATTTGCCACTGATTATTATTGGTTGTGGAGCGTGTCATTTCACCAACTCCATCATCTGCTCCCCAGTTACCCACCACGTGTTGTTCATCCCATGAAGTTCCATTGGCCGAGCTTGTAATAACGCCCGAATGCATATATACCTGCTGCGCGTTAAGCAATCCGCGGTTGCCAAAGCGAGCATCATAGGTTAGTGTTATTTCCGTATCCTGATCAAACTGCTGTGGAGTAATGGTAATTAACTCCCCATCAACTTCTATTGCAAAAAATATAGTTTGGCCTCTAAAGCCTTTACCAAGTTTAGAGTTATCGGCATTTCGGAAATACATGCCTAATTTAACCGCCTCTCCCGAGGTAATAGAGAAATAGTCTTTCGGGATAAGGGTTATTTGCCACATGTCATTTTCTCCATCCACACGAGTCATTAAACCTACACCATCATCGGTATGGTTGCCCACTTCGTTTTCCAGTGTTGTAGCATTGAAATCTTCAAACACTATACCGGCATGCATATATACCTTTTCTGCTCCCACCAGACCCTCAGTACCTGCCGGATGAGCTTTGGTGGCATCGAACGTAATGGTTATCTCATCTTCAACAAAGAAGCTGGCCGGGCTAATAGTAACCGGTAACTCATAGGCCTCAACCACCTGATGAAATCCATCCGAAATTTTATTTGAGGTATATATTCGAAATTCACCGGGTGCGAGGTTTATGTCTTTTTCAAAAGCTCCGGCCGGTATGGTCTCACCAGAAAAATAGTTGTACCAAGAGCTGCCTGTGGCTATGGATGGGTTAATTGATGATGCCTCCAAACCATAATTCCCTACAATCAACATATCAAGATCGTCTGAGTCAGCATGTATGAACCTTTCATTCCCTGAAAAATCATAGGTATAGGAAACGTTATCTTGGGCATTGATTTGTTTCCTAAGATTCAAAATGGCAGAAAAGGCATTGTATACATGCTTCCTCAGCTGATCATTATAGTATTGCAGGCCGTCTTGCCCCCATGGCAAAGGTTTGTTGCCCACTCTTCCGTTGAAGTTAATATCTATATCGTAGCCAAGCTCTCCAAATTGCCACAGCATTTTAGGGCCGGGCAGAGTGTAGAGAAAGGCAGCATTCATTTTTAATCGTTCCAAAGCAATGGTGGTATCGCGTGTGTTATAAACACCGTTGGCAAGTCCGTTTTCATACACTTCCCACAATTGGCGTTGCTCATCGTGGCTTTCCATATAGCTCACATGTGTTTCGGCAGTAGCCCCATCGAAAGAAGAGTTAGCTTCTCCTCCCAATGCCGTCCAGTAGTTGTAGCCCATATTTCGCCAAAGGAGCATACCGGCCTCTGCCAGTTCATCTTCCTCGTTGGAAGCCGCAAAATGTTCCAGTATTACATAGGCTTTTTCGTCTACCTGCCACAGCTTATTGGCCATGCGCTTGAGCAGGTTTACCCTGGACTGATCATAGGCAGACCAAGCACCTACATCGGTATTTTTGGTCTGGGTGAAGCCCTTAGATAAATCGAAACGATAACCATCAAAATGATATTCCCTCAGCCAGTAGGCATTCACTGAATCAACAAAAGCCTGAGTATAAGGGCTCTCATGGTTGAAGTCGTACCCGACATTAAATGGGTGGGTTGCCTCGGTATTGAACCAGGGACTTTCTGCCGAAGGTTTAGAGCCGTCCCAATACATACGCACCATTGGGTTAAGTCCAAAAGCATGGTTGAGCACCATATCCAGAATAACCGCTAATCCACGCTGATGGCAGGCTGCTATAAAATCCTTTAAATCGTTTTTGGTACCATAGTATTTGTCGGGAGCAAAAAAGTACATAGGATTATATCCCCATGATTCATTGCCTTCAAACTCCATAACCGGCATTAGCTCAATAGCATTTACGCCCAGATTTTGAATATAGTCCAACGTATCTATGAGGTCTTTGTAGCTTCTGCTGCCCACAAAATCGCGCACCAAAAGTTCATACACCACCAGGTCTTTGGCGTCCGGTCTTTCCCAGTTTTGCTCGGTTGCCGGCCATTGGTAGGGTGCCTGACCTGTTTGAAAGGTGGTGGCAATGGCGTTTTCGGTCAGGTTGTAGTCTGGTATCTGATTGTTTACCGATAAGGGTATGTATTGATCGTTCCAGGGGTCGGCCACTTTATCGGCATAAGGATCTCCCACTTTAATGGCTCCTTCTACCCAGTATTGAAATACATATTCTTTTCCTGCCGTCAGGTTGGTCAGTGTAAGCCAAAATAGCTCTCCATCGGGTGTTTTATTCATCAGGTACTCAGGCTGAACCTCCCAGTTGCTCATATCACCTACCACATAGACAAAGTCTTTGCCAGGAGCTTCCAGAACCAGGGTTACCCGGCTATGATCCTCATCATCATAGTTAATTCCTTTCTGTACTCCCTGCGGAAGTTCGGCCACAGTGGTGGCATCGGTAATGTTTACATTGAACGGTTGTTCGTCTTGTACCTGCTCTCCGTTGATGGTGGCCGTTACCCGAAGGGTTCCTCTAAAGCTTTCTGAAGGGCTAAAATTGTAGCTAATGGTAGTCCCCGTGTTTACATTGGCTTTATTTTCGAAACCCTGCCCTTGATCAATGGCTATTGTCATTTGACTCACGGTTGAAGAAGCTTCAGCACTAATGGTTATGTGCTCACCCGATTTTATAAAGTGGGTAGTAGTAGCAGGCTGCTTTATAGTTACAAAATTATCAACTGCAAGGTCTATAAATATATCGCCATTAGAAGCTACCTGTCCTCCCTCAAAGCTTCCGGGTGTTCCTTTGCCTTCTGCCGAGCCATCGGCATTACGGAAAACCATGGCCAAACGAAAAACAGTAGTGGTAGATGGTACTCCGTAGTAAGCTCTGGCAGGAGCATCAAGGGTTATTTCCCATAAATCGTTCTGACCTTGTACCTTAGTCATCAGACCAATTCCATCGTCTTTGCCCCAGTTACCCTTTACGTAGTTTTCGTCCCAGGTTGTAGCCGTTGGCGAGCTGGTTATTACCCCACCATGCATATATACTTTTGATGCCCCCACCAAACCTCCGGTTCCCTGAGTGGCATCATAAATTATTTTAATTTGATCATCGGCTGTGGCACTGGCCGGTTCTATCCGCACAATTTGCGCAGTAGCAACAGACTGCAAAAGAAGAAGAAGTGCTGAAAAGAAATTTCGCATGAAGGGTAACTTTGTTGAGTTGCAAGGGAAGACTGCAATTGACCATAGATGAGGGTAGACAGTCTCCCCAAGCGGATTGTATGAAACCGGATATTAGTTTCCGCAGCCTCCTCCGAATTGGTCGCTGTTTCTCCACTCGGCTACTACTACAGCCACGGTATCTCCGGCAACAGCCGTAGTTGTACGGTTTTCACCGTTCAAAATTTCCTGACAATCTGATGTTTTTTCAACTTTATCCCAGGTACCATCAAGCCTCAATTTAAATCCACCATCAGCAATAGTGGTTTCTACGGTACCACAGTAGCAATCCGATTCTCCCACTTTGGTCAGGCTGACATCCGGGTTATTTCCCCAATCTGTAAACTGACCTACCACTCCTACAGAACCGGTGGTAAAGGAAGGTACTTCGGCCACAAACGAAATCTTTGACGCCACCACATGGTCTGGTGTAGGCATGCAGGCAATGGTTAAAGCTATGTTGGCACTTTGAGTAGCCCCACTACCGTCTGTTACAGTAACTACAGCGGTATAATCGCCTGTCTCATTAATGGTAAAGGAAAAGTCCAGGTCGGCCTCATCTCCTGAAAGGGTCAGTTCATCAGTAAGTACATTGGTTCCCTCTTTAGATATTGTTACCGTAGCTGAAGCAAGACCACTACCAGTAGCATCGATAGCAAGGGTCTGCTGAAAGCCTGCTCCGAGGGTAATTTCGGCTGGTGCACTAATCGCAATTGCTACCGCATCGTCTTCATCATCTCCACAAGAAGTGAGTGCCAAACTGGTCACAGCCAGGGCCATTATGGCTCGAATTAAATTTTTCATCATCGTTTAAGATTAGGTTGATTAAAGAAGTTTCTTAACCAAGAATAAGGATAAAAAAACCGCTTTGTAAATGATCTGAGACATTTCCGCGTTGCAAACGTTTGCGAAAACGAGGTTCCTAACCTTGAACAATTAAAATGGATAAAATTAAGCCCAGTTGCTTCTTACTCTTCTAATAAGCAGAAGTCCTATAACAAAGAACACACTGAGTACCAGCGCACTATATCGCATAGAACCTGTAAACCACTCTACTGTGCCATAGGCAATGGTGCCAAATACTATGGATACATTGAAGGTGACATCGTAAAAACTAAAGAAGGAAGCGTGATCTGTGGTATCTTCAGGAATGAGTTTAGAAAAGGTAGCTCTGGACAGCGCCTGAATGCCTCCCATAATAACACCAACAAGAAAAGCCAACCCAAAAAACTGATAGTTTGTACTCACAAAGAAGGCGAGTATGCATACGGCAATCCATATGACTATCATCACTGACAGCGAGTATATATTGCCTTTTCTTTTTGAAAGAAAAGCGAAGACATAAGCGCCTCCTATGGCCACCAACTGAATGATGAGAACGGTCATAATTAGGTCGCGTGTTTCCATATTCAGCTCTTTTGCCCCGAACAAAGAGGCCAGATACATAACTGCCTGTACTCCTGCATTGTAAAAGAAAAAGCCCAAAACAAACTGCTTCATTTGACTCAATTTTCTAATCCGGCTATAAACCAGCCGAAGTTCTTTATAGCCATTGAGCAACCAGTGCCCCTCAGGCCGCTTGTGGTAAGGGTTGGCGGGAAGGCGGTTGAGAGAATAGGTAGCAAAACCCATCCACCAAAGGCCTACCGACAGGAAGGAAAGCCGAGCCGGGAGGTCGCCTTCCGGGATTCCGAAGGTAGCAGGCGATTCGATTATAGCAAGGTTAAGAATTAGAAGAATAACGCTACCTACATAACCCATGGAGTAGCCTTTGGCACTTAATTCATCGAATCGATCGGGAGTAGCAATCTCGGGTAAAAAAGCATCGTAAAATACTAAACTGGCGGAGTAACCTACACTGGCCAATACGGCCATGAGAATACCAAACTCTACATTTTGACCGGTAAAGAAGTACATACCCGCGCAACACAATGCTCCGAAGTAGGCAAAAAACCTCAGAAAACTCTTTTTCCGACCGGAGTAATCGGCAATACCCGAAAGCAACGGGATAAGCATAGCTGTGAGTAAAAAAGAAACACTCAGAGCATATGAATAAAGTACCGTGTTGGGCAAACTCCAGCCATAGAAATCGACCATTGCGGTGCCATCGGGCTGTGTGGTTACGGCCTCATAGTAAATAGGAAAAACTGCTGTGGTTATGGTAAGTGAGTAGACCGAATTGGCCCAGTCATACATACACCATCCATTGGTTGTTCTCTTATCGTTCAGTTGAATTCCGGTGGCCATGGCTAAGGTTTGAAATTCGGTTTAGAAACCGCTTGGTAAGATAAGGAAGAAAGACTCTTCTATATAAGGCATTGAATACCATAAACAAAAAGAGACTGCATGAGCAGTCTCTTTTTATATGATTCGGTAGTTATTCGCTTAATTGTCTTCAGTCTTCTGCGGAGTGGCGTACATGATCTTACGAGCATTAGCCTCTCTCAGCTCCGTTTGAATATCTACAATGATCCCCATTTTGGTTTCATTGTCAACTTTCATTGAAACGGTAATCTGATCGCGCTCATTCTCTGCCAACTTAGATTTCTCCTCGTTGATCCACTGCACAATGTTTTCAATGCCAATAAAGGCATCATTGGCCTGAATAAGCGGCTCAGTTCCTAAAGACTTATCCTTAGGCTTACCAACATAAAGGTAAGTCACCAGTTTTTTCTTCTCGAGCTTTACCAACTGCTCTGCACGTGGAATTCTCTGCTCTACTTTAATTTCTGTTTCTCTCAACACAGTTGTTACCATGAAGAAAAACAGGAGCATGAAAATAATATCCGGCAAAGCTGCGGTAGGTATATCCTGACTCGATGTACTCTTTTTCTTGAACTTTGACATATTACCCTCCTTGTGTTGTTGGTTCTGCTATCGAAATAGCCTTAGGAATCCCCAATCGCGCTCTGTCATACAGTTCTTGCTCTTTTGGGTTGTTTCGATTCAGCTTTCTGAATTCTTCCGCTGTCAGCCCTACTCGCTCACCATAAATTCTATTGTAAGCAGCATTAAGGGCATCCAATATCTCAATAAATATCTCGTAGCTACTACCACGGTCTGCCTTGAGCGATACGATGGCCGAAGTCGGTCCATCTGATGATTCTTTGCTTCCCAAATTTCTAGAAATGTACGATTTCATAGAAGCCGGCAAGGTATTGTAAACATCTACATCACTCATTTTGTCGTTACCCTTTTTGGTATTGCTTGGGTTACCGAAGTTCAATACGAAATCATAAACCATATCTTCGATCAGCGCAACGTCTTCCAAAGGATCATCTTCTACCAACAAACGGTCGGCAGAGTTTACCTGAATTTTGAAAACGTTCTTTTGGTTTTGCTTGATCTCGATTGGTTCATCGTCTTCGTTTTTCGGAGGAAGCAATAGGGTAAGACCTTTGTTTGTGGCAATTTGCGTAGTTACAAGGAAGAAGATCAAAAGAAGGAACGCAATGTCTGCCATTGAGCCTGCATTCACTTCCTGACTTCCTTTGTTTTTACTTCTAGCCATAAAATTATCTTACTATTCTTGCAATTGATGAGTAAATTAAACCCACAACAGCTATAGTTACTAAAACTAAGGTTGTGGTCATAGCACCACCCACAAGTTTGTAGGTTGTTACAGCGCTTTCACTGGTTGGATCCATTTTGGCTGCTTCCATAGCTTTTGCTGTTGAAGCACCAAACTCGGCCGGAGCCATTGAGTATCCAATAAAGAAGATCAATCCTAAAAGCACTATTCCAATGCCACTCTTTAGTAACGACTTGGGGTTCCCTAGGGAGTTCACCAAGTTCATTACAATGGCGGCTACGGCTGCTACGCCCATTAAAATATAAGCTGCGTAGAGTCCAATATCAATCCACTGTTCCTGATCCATACTTAATGTCTTTTAGGGTGGAAATTATTTTGAAAGGTTGTGCTTCACCAATAGGTCTACCAATGAGATAGAAGCATCTTCCATAGAGTTTACGATTGAATCGATTTTAGATACACAGTAGTTGTAGAACAACTGAAGAATGATCGCAACGATCAGACCACCTACTGTAGTCAAAAGGGCCACTTTAATACCACCGGCAACCAATGAAGGAGAAATATCACCTGCTGCTTCAATAGCATCGAATGCACCGATCATACCAATTACAGTACCCATGAAACCCAACATTGGGGCTAGTGAGATGAAAAGTGAGATCCAAACAAGTCCTCTTTCCAAACGACCCATTTCTACAGAACCGTAGGCAATCACTGATTTTTCAACCATTTCAATGCCTTCAGACATTCTCATCAAACCTTGGGTAAAGATAGAAGCCACAGGACCTCTGGTATTTTTAGTTACCTCTTTAGCAGCTTCAACTCCGCCTGATTCCAAAGCGTCTTCCACTTTGCTCAGAAGTTTTGCTGTATTTGTTGTAGAAAGGTTCAAGCTGATAATTCTTTCGATGGCGATAGCCAATCCCAGGATCAAACAGATCAATACTGGCGACATGAACACTGGGTCACCTTCAATAAATTTTTCTTTGATGATCTGATCGAAGGACTGAGCTTCTTCCGTTTCAGTCTCAGCAGAATAATCTGGAGATTCTGGGTAAGTGTCCTCAACTGCAGTAGAGTCGGTACCTGTCGTATCGTCTTGTGCAACTGCGTTAAATCCGAAGGCAAAGACACCCAGGATCATCAGTAAAGAGAATAACTTTTTCATAGTCTAGTTTTGATTAATAAAGGTTAAAACGGTTTCTAAATTATTAATTATTATGATTAAAAGAAATTTATACTTAAAGTTTTAGTTGATAGAAAGTAGGATACTCAACTATAGTCGTGCGAGGCCCCTAATCCAACACTTAACACTTTGAGTTGCGGAGAGAGAGGGATTCGAACCCTCGATACCCTTTAGGGGTATACACACTTTCCAGGCGTGCTCCTTCAACCACTCGGACACCTGACCAGACCCGTCATAACGGCGGTCATGACGAGAGGCGCGTAAGATACTGGGTTTGGCTGAAAAGATCAACGGGTATTGTCAGCCTAGCCCCGATATTGAACGATATCGTCAAGGGGCTGCTGATCCGCCACCCGGGGCTCCCCCTCTACCGTACCGGTGTAGAGGAATCCGATAATCTGCTCGTGATCCGCCAGCCCCAGATGTTCCCGCACGGCGGGCTGCTCGGTCATATCCCCGGTTCGCCACATGGTGCCATAACCCAGCGCCTGCGCCGCCAGTTGCAAATGCTGGGTGGCGATTCCCACCGCCACCTGCTGCTCCCAAACCGGTACCTTTTTATGTTCCCAATCCAATGCAGCAACACTGACGATGATCATGGGCGCCCGCAATGGCATGGAACGCAACCGCAACCGTCGCGTCTCGTCCGCTGTGGGCTGCGACGCTTCAAACGCTTGCCCCAGTTCAGCCAGGGCTTGGCCCTGCAACACAATAAAGCGCCAGGGTCGAAGGCGGCCGTGATCCGGAGCCCGCACGGCACACTGGAACATCTGCTCCAGCTCGTTGCGGTCAGGCGATGGTTGTATCAGCCGGGGATTGGAAACCCGTGCTCTCATGCTGTTCAGGATATCGCTCATATGCAACCTTGTGTTCTCATCAGTGGCAGCATCATAGCGTAATCCCTGCGCCGCTTCACCGGACAAATGAGAGCTTTTCCTATTTACATTCTGATTAGGTCAAAAAGTGGGCCGTTGAAGCACTAAAATCTGCCGTCCGAGCTTTATTTGAACAAAAAACACTCAAACTTTGCACCAGTTCTCACTGCTCTTCCGATTTTTTGTCAATACTTTACAGCAACCACACCGTCGTTAAGGCCTACAGGTATGAAAACCCATAACCTGCATTCATGGAACATAACGCTGGAAAACGCAGTCGCCATTCAGAAGAACCTGCGCGCCTGGATTGTAACCGAAGGGCAATGCAACCAGCCCGATATGGTGGGCCGAATTTCACTTATCTCCAACGACGAGTCCGCGCACTCGGCAACTGTTCAAGCGCGCATTACCATCACCGCTTTCAGAACCCGTACTTTGCTGGAACGTAAAGTCGCCATCAAAACCACCCAGTTCCCACGGCAACCCGGCCTGTACTCGTTCCGCAAAATGCCCGCCATCATCGCCGCACTCAACAAGCTCAACCGTATACCTGATGTGTTTATCTGTGACGGCCGTGGAGTCACCGGCGTTGACAGTTTTGGCGTGGCGTCCCATGTGGGGCTGGTCACCAGCGTCCCTACCGTCGGCATCCGCCCGGTTCGCCTGAAACACGATACCAGCACACTGGGGGCAGAACGGGGCAGCTTCCTGCAGGTGCATGAAGATCAGCAGATCGCCGCGGTGGTGCGGGTTCTGGACAACGCCGATCCCCTGCTGGTGTCTCCGGCGCACCGCATTGGGATGCAGGATGCTATCCAGCGGGTCCTGGAGCACATCCCCGCCGGCACCTCCTATCGTGAATATTTACAGGCGCTTTATCCGGAAGCAGGCCATAATAATAAGACGCCGGTTCAACTTAGATTGGTTAAATCCGCCACTGGTCAGTGAACTGGTCGTTAAACAGTCAAAACCTACAAAAGGAAGTTGTCCGCCGGTTGCCAAGCGCTTACACTTCCCACTAAACTGACAAAACAACTTGAATTTCGTTGCCAAAGCCCTTGATATAATTGGAAATCAACCGGTGCTTTGTTTGGCGTGGACAGAGATGGATGCCTACCAAGTTTGCTCTTGATATAACACCGGAAAGTCTGATCAATAAAGACCTGTCGCCGTCTTACATCCGCATTTTCGCCTATTTTTTGGTAGCCGCCACGATTCTGGCCGCCATACTCAGTTCGGATCTCGACACCAGCCTGTGGTGGGCACCGGTGGTTGCTTTCATCTATCCCTGGATCAGTCACTTTGCCACCTCAGGCTGGCAACGCACTGCCCCTGCCCGGGCCAATGCCTCATTGATCATGCTGGATGCCGCTATCGCCGGCGGTGGCATCGCCCTGTTCCAGTTTGATCCCGCGCTGTCCCTGTTTCTGTTCTTCGTGGTGAGCGCCGGCACCATCACCATTGGCGGTGTCTTTGGCTGGATCATGAGCTGCCTCGCTATTTTGCTGGGTGCAATCATTGGCGTTGCGGTTTTCAAGTTGCAGCAGTTTTCATTGGCCCCTCCCCATGTGGCCACGCTGTCGGTGGGATTACTGAGCCTGACATTCTACGCCACGGCATTGGGTTACTTTTCTTTCAAGCAGGCGCGAACCCTGATGGCCATACAGGACGAACTGAAACGGCGCCAGAAAGAATCCGCCAACCTCTCCCGCAAACTGTCCAAGTACCTGCCGCCCCAGGTATGGGGTTCCATTTTCTCCGGGCAAACCGATGTCAAACTGGAAACCCAGCGTAAAAAACTCACCGTGTTTTTCTCGGACATAAAGGGATTTGCTGAGATATCAGAAGAGCTGCAACCCGAAGCACTGACGGATTTGCTCAACAGCTATTTCACCGAGATGTCCCGCATTGCACTGAAATATGGGGGCACCATCGACAAATTTGTGGGTGACGCCATTCTGATCTTTTTTGGCGACCCTACCTCCCGCGGCCAAAAGCAGGACGCCATCGCCTGCGTTTCCATGGCCCTGGAGATGCGTAAAAAAATGAAATTGCTGCGCCAGCAATGGCGTAAAGAAGGCATCAGCAAACCGCTGCAAGTGCGGATGGGTATCAACACCGGTTACTGCACCGTAGGCAACTTCGGTGCCGAGACGCGCATGGACTACACCATCATCGGGCGCGAGGTGAACCTGGCCAGCCGCCTGGAATCAGTGGCCCAGCCCGGTGAGATTCTGATTGCCGAATCCACCTACAATCTGGTTCGCGATGTCATCATGTGCCGGGATCGCGGGCAGATCAATGTGAAGGGCTTCAGCAAAACCGTCCCGATCTTTGAAATTGTCGATCACCGGAAAGAGTTGGGGGCTACCCAAAGCTTTCTTGAGTGCGAAAAAGACGGCTTTACCCTGTTTGTGGATATCGACAAAATTCGAAATTACGACAAGGACACGGTAGTGGAAGCCTTGGAAGAAGCCGCCAAACGTATCCGCGAAAAACTGATCGTGTGACATGAAAAACAACCTGGTTCTCTCGTTCTTAAAGCAAGTTGAAGACCTGGGTAACCGACTACCTCACCCCACTGCCCTGTTTATCTGGTTCAGCCTGTTGGTACTGGTGCTCTCCTGGATCTTATCCATGGCCGGAGTCGGGGCCACCCACCCACTGAATCACACCGAGGTAAGTGTTACCAACCTGCTCAACCAAGCCGGCCTGCACAAAATCCTCACCCAAAGCGTCAGCAACTTCACCCAGTTCGCTCCGGTGGGTACGGTGTTGGTTGCCATGCTTGGTTTGGGCATTGCCGAGAAGTCCGGGCTGCTGGGTGCAGTGCTGAATAAGATGGTGGCAAAAGCCGGCGGCAAAGCATTGTCTGCCATTGTGGTATTTGCCGGCGTCATGAGCAGCCTGGCTGCCGATGCCGGTTATGTGGTGCTGATTCCACTGGCAGGGATGGTGTTTGCCAGCGCCGGTAAACACCCATTGGCGGGCATGGCGGCGGCTTTTGCAGGCGTTTCCGGTGGCTACAGTGCCAACCTGATGATCGGCCCCATTGATGCTGTACTCGCCGGTATATCCACGGAGGCTGCCCACCTTATTGACCGGAACATTGAGGTAAGCGTTGTCGCCAACTACTACTTTATCGTGGCTTCAACACTGTTTATCACCCTCGTCGGCACGCTGGTGACCGAAAAAATAACACTGCCCGCCCTGCCTCGCTGGCAGGAGCCGGCGCCACCGCCCGATGCCACTAGCGGGAGTGCGGCCGGCACGGCAGCATTACGAAATTCCGGCCTGGTGCTGGTGGCATGCCTGCTGCTCATCGCCCTGGGGTTGGTACCGCAGCAGGGCCTGCTAAGAGAGCCCGCCAGCGGTTCCATTACCCAATCACCACTGATGCAGGGTATTGTCACGGTGATTTCGCTGATCGCCGCCCTGTGTGGCATGGCCTATGGCATGACCGTGCGGCGCTACACCAGCAAGGGCAGCATCATCAAAGACATGGAGGATACCTTCGCCACCATGGCAAGCTATCTGGTGCTGATGTTTTTTGCCGCGCAGTTTGTTAATTATTTCGGCTGGTCCAATATGGGTATGGTGCTGGCCATCAACGGCGCCAACTGGCTGCAGGCATTGGCGATTTCACCGGTGCTGTTGCTTTCCATATTTATTCTGATGTCGGCTTTCATCAACCTGCTGGTGGGCAGTGCATCAGCAAAATGGTCACTGCTGGCACCGGTCTTCATCCCCATGTTCATGCTGCTGGGTATCCCCCCGGAAAACGTGCAGGCAGCCTATCGCGTGGGTGATAGCAGCACCAACATCATCACTCCGCTGATGCCGTATTTTGGTGTGGTGGTCGCTTTTATGCAACGCTACAAATCCGATCCGGGTGTGGGCACCATTATGTCGCTGATGTTGCCTTATTCGCTGGTGTTTCTGCTGGGCTGGAGCCTGATGTTCGCCCTGTGGATGTCAGCCGGATTACCCTTGGGGCCAACCTGACACTACTGGCGAATCAGGCGCAGATTGGCCTGCTGCACCGGTTCGCTGGAGCGAACCGGATTGATATCAATACCACCACGGCGGGTATAACGGGCGTACACGGTCAACCGCTCAGGGGCGCACTGACGGCTGATGTCCATAAAAATGCGTTCCACACATTGCTCGTGAAATTCCTGGTTATTGCGAAACGAAATCAGATATTTCAGCAATCCCTCTTCGCAGATCTTGGTGCCCTGATATTCGATCACCACGCTGGCCCAGTCAGGCTGGCCGGTTACCGGACAGCAGGATCGCAAGAGATGGCTGTGATAGGCTTCTGAGGTGTCGCCTTCCAAGGTTAGCAACAGATCGGCATCCACCTCATACACCGCCACGTCCACAGCCAGATCATCGATGCATTTGCCCGGCAAGGTAGCCAGGGCGAAACCTCCTGACTGAAACAACGGCGTCAACTCCACGCTTACCGGGGCACCTACTACGTCCGAGACATCCCGCTCGATAATGTGTGCCAACGCTTGCGGTGATTGCACCGGCCATTGATTGAAGGAACCCAGGTAAAGCTTGAATGATTTGGACTCCACGATATTGGGTGAATCGAATGGAACCCGGAGTTCCATCATGGCCACCATGGGTTTGCCCTTTTCGTTCAACCAGGACAGCTCATAGGCATTCCAGATATCCTCTCCATAAAATGGCAGAGGCCCATCATCCACACCAATGGCCTCACGCCCCGCTGCCCTGGCAATTGCATGCAGCTGCGCCGGATCGTATTGGTCAGGATAGGTGCTGGCTACACCCAGTGGCCCGTGCTGTTGCTCAGTCATATCAGCTTCGAATCCCCACTCCGTTCTTTAACAACCAATGTGCCCACACGTACAAGACCACGATAAAGGTCAACACCATGCCAAAGGCAACACCGATGCCAATATCGGAAATGCCGAGAATCCCATAGCGAAAACCATTCACCATATACACGATGGGGTTGATGCGTGACACCCCTTCCCAAAAATCCGGCAACATGCTGATGGAGTAAAAAACACCCCCGAGATAGGTCAGCGGGGTCAGCACAAAGGTCGGCACGATGGAAATGTCATCAAATGATCGGGCGTACACCGCGTTGATGAAGCCACCAAGAGAGAACAGGATGGCCGTCAATACCACCATGCTTATGGTAATCCAGATATTGGTTACACTTAAATGGGCAAAGAACAGTGACAACCCGGTAACAATCGCGCCCACGGCAATGCCACGGGCAACACCACCCAACACAAAACCGCCGATCACCACATAATTGGGCATGGGTGAAACCAGCATTTCTTCAATACTGCGTTGAAATTTGGTGCTGAAAAAAGACGACACCACATTGGAATAGGAATTGGTGATCACCGACATCATGATTAAACCGGGAACAATGTATTCCATATAAGAGTACTCACCAATCTGCCCGATACGACGGCCGATCAATTCGCCGAATATGACAAAATACAACGCTATGGTAATAGCGGGCGGTATCAGAGTCTGCACCCAGATTCGCATAAAGCGCCGTATTTCCTTGCGCACTATGGTGCTGAAGGCATTGAACTGTTGCTGTGAATTCATCTCACTGCTTCCTCTCCACCAACGACACGAACAACTCTTCCAATCGATTGGCTTTATTACGCATACTGGTTACTGAAATACCCTGCGCGCTCAGTTGTTCAAAGATGGCATTCAGTGGCGCGTCTTTGGACACTTCCACCGCCAGGGTATGAGGGTCCAGCAGCTCAACCGCAACCCCCTTCAGGTTGGGCACGGCTTCGATATCCCGGCTCAGATCCAGCAGGAAAGTTTCCCGATCAAGCCGGGCCAGAAACGCTTTCATAGAGCTTTTCTCGATAATACGGCCATGATCTATGATGGCAATACTGCGGCAAAGCTGTTCCGCTTCCTCCAGATAGTGGGTGGTCAGAATAATGGTAGTGCCCCGCTGGTTGAGTTCTTTAAGAAAGCTCCACATCGAACGCCGTAACTCGATATCCACACCGGCGGTGGGCTCATCCAGCACCAGCAACCTGGGTTCGTGCACCAAGGCCCGTGCAATCATCAAACGTCGCTTCATTCCACCGGACAACATACGCGACTGTTCATCGCGCTTCTCCCACAGGTCCAGCAACTTCAGGTATTTCTCGGCACGCTCGCTGGCGGTATGCCGGTCCAGACCGTAGTATCCGGCCTGGGTGCGAACAATATCACCTACCTTCTCAAACTGATTGAAGTTGAATTCCTGGGGCACGATGCCAATGTTCATCTTGGCAGCGGCAAAGTCACGATCAATGTCTTTACCATAGATACTGACGGAGCCGGAGGTTTTATTTACCAGTGAACTGATAATGCCTATCGTAGTGGATTTGCCGGCTCCATTGGGGCCCAGCAGTGCCATAAAGTCTCCGGACTGCACTTCAAAGCTGATGCCTTTCAATGCCTGGAAACCGCCGGAGTAGGTCTTTTTCAAATCTTGAACGATTAACGCGGTGCTCATGAAACCCCTGGTTTGCATAACGGGAGCTTGAAATTGAGAGGGGCATTATACGGAAACCAGGCGCTGCTGCCACCGCCGGAGCCCGGCGGCGACGTTCATTCCACCATCTGGTCCAGGTGCAGGCTGCCGGCTTCGCCGCGCCACAACCAATGGACCTGGCCTTCGTCAAACCACAGGAACGCCCCCTCCAGCATCCAGGGCCAGTGCGCCTCGTCAATATCGGATTCACGGCGCAGGAAATAAATAAAAGACGCCAGAATGGTGTCGTGGGTAACATGAACCGTGAACGTACCCGGCTGCCGTAATGAGGTTTCAATGTGCTGTAACAGTTGTTTCGCGCCCTGCTGTGGTGAAAGCACACCGCGCACCTCATTTTTCAAGTGCTTACGGGCAAAAGCCAGGGGCCCCAGTTTCACGAAGTAAGGCCCCGCCACCGGGAGATCCACCACATAGCTGCCGGGCTCAACCAAGGCCGGGTGGGTTGCCACCGGCAACTCGATACCGGCGCCCTCTGCCATTGCCTCGGCGGTTTTTACACAGCGCCCAACCGGGCTGGAGTGCAGGGCTACAATGGGGCGATTCAGGCACCGCCCCCATTCCCGGGCCAGCTCAATGCCTTCCGGTGTGAGGGGTACATCGTAGCCGGCAAAGCGGTTAGCGGGCTGCTCCCGAATTGAGTGCCGGGTCACCAGAGCCACCGGTACGTGACTGGGTAACTGCTCCAACGATGGAATTAATGCGGGATGCAATTGCATCAATATTGCTGAGTTTTTCAATGCTTTACTGCCTTACTAATCGCTCAATCTCAGGCCCGGTAACCACTATACCAGAATATCCCGTTGACAATACCTGACGTCGAGATGAAAATATGACGAATCGTCACGCTTTGACGGAGCAATCATTTGAACACCCAATCCAGACGCCAGCGGGAATTTGAACAGCGTGAATTGCTGTTTGTGAATGCCGCCCGGGACATCATCCGCAGCGAGGGCGTATCCGCCCTCACCATGGACAAAATAGCCGAACTAACCGAATACGCGAAAGGCACTGTCTACAAACACTTTACCTGCAAAGAAGATATACTGTGCGCGCTCTGCCTGGACAGCCTTGGTCATATGTACGACCTGTTCCAGCGTGCCCTCACCTGGGAAGGCTGCAGCCGCGAGAAAATCATCTGCATCGGCGTAGGCTACCAGTTATACACCCGGCGCTTTCCCGAAGAATTTGACCTGCTCATTGCCGCCCGCACCAACAACATCCGCGAGAAAGCCTCCCCGGAACGACTGGAGCGCATGGATCAGGTGGATTCGCTGGTGATGAACGCGATCCGTGCCGTAATTCAACTGGCCATCGACAAAGGCGACCTCACATTGAAAAACAACGTGCTGATCGACGACCTGTGCTTTGGCCTCTGGTCGATGAGCTTTGGTTTGCTGGTGCTGGATCACGCCCGCGACATGATCAGCGGGCTGCAGCTCTCCCCCAGCGATGAGCTCATGCTCACCCAAATGACCAACCTGCTGGATGGATATCAGTGGCATCCGCTCAGTTCAGAGCAGGATTATCACGGGGCTTACCAAAGGGCACTTGAGTATCTTGGAACCACTCAGGTAAAAAGTTGAATTCACAGGGCTTAACGCATAGGGCTGAACGCATAGGGCTGAACGCAAAGGAATGATATGGGGACCAACA
>NZ_DDDQ01000070.1:0-5617 GCF_002336325.1 Roseivirga sp. UBA1976
ACTACCAGCCCTCTGCGGGTATTGGCATTACCTGCCAAAGACGACTGCCCCTTGCTGCGAAGCACAGCCACCGGCTTTAAGCCTGAGAGGATGAAAGAAGGGTACAAACCAGCCATTAGAGTTACTCCAACCACAATGGCAACAGACACCATTAAAAGCGGAGTATCATTAAGCAGGTCTAAAGACAAATTGTACCTGGCCAAATCTTCCATGTTGGTCATTACCAATTCTGCAACTCCCATAGAAAACAACATGGCCAGAATGGTGATGAGAAAAGTCTCTCCTAAAAACTGAAGTACCAGTTGGTTTCTTACGCCTCCCAAAACCTTGCGAATACCCACCTCTTTAGACCGCTTTACCGCCAAAGCCGTGGAAAGATTTACAAAGTTGATACAAGCGGTAAGAATCAGGAAAATACCGATAGCAATGGGGCCGGTTAAGAAGTCTTTGGACTTGGCAATATTGCCATAGGTGTTATACTCGGGCTGAAAGTGCATATCGGCCAGAGCTTGAAGTTGAAAAATAGTTTCATTCTCGCCTTCCGGCATATACTTTTCGGCCATTTCGGGTAAAACTGAGCGAATCTGATCGCCTGTTACGTTCTCATTGGCCAGAAAATACACATGAGCATTGGATGAAGTGGAAGTCCACGAGTCGGGCTGATAGAAGTCGAAAATAGCTTTAACAGACTCGTATTCGATCATTAGCTTAAATGGTAAGGAAGCATTTTTGGGAGGGTCGGATACCACGCCCGAAATAAAGAAGGTAAGCTCGTTATTCAGCTTCATCTCCTTACCCAACACCCGGTCGTAGCCACCATCGGTTACTCCAAAGTACTTTTCGGCCAACGATTCGGAAATCACAGCCGAATTAGGTTTGGAAAGTGCCGTTTCCGAATCTCCTACCCTCCATTCGTAATCAAAGAGTTTAAAAAAGTCAGCATCTACAAAGGCAATTCCATCGCGTTGTTCAAAGTGCGACCAATCGCCTGTTACATTCTGCACACTCAACTGATTTTCACCAATATAGAAGGTCCGAACAGGAATGCCCAGATCAGGATAATCGTTCTTAAAGGCTTCGGCAAAAGGGTTTTGCATTCCCCCCTCCAGCTCTACCGAATTGGGACTCACCACCTTTTTAGTAAAGCGGTACAACCTGTCATAATGAGTCAGATAAGTATCAAAACTCTTTTCGAACAGAACTATTTTAAAAAGCACCAAAGCGGCACTTATGCCAAGGGCAAGCCCAAAAACATTAATAATGGTGAACGACCTGTTTCTAGACAAGTTTCTGAGTGCAGTAATGAAGTAGTTTTTTAACATAGTAGACCTTTGATGCCGCTAGCAAGCCAAAAGCAGTGCCAAACTCATTAACAACTGAATATCAATAAGTTAAAAATAATTTTCATAAACATAGACTTCTATTCCGTTTGTTTTCAATACATTTAGGTGTTTGTTTTTGATACAGTTTTATGGCGAAAATTGAGGCTAAAATACTGGTGGTAGATGACGATATAGACGTGCTCAACACCGCACGTATGTATTTAAAACAGCAGTTTACCCTGGTGCAAATTGAGAATAATCCGGAACTCATTCCTCTGCATTTTGAAAGGGAATCGTTCGATGTAGTTCTGTTAGACATGAACTTTAAGAAGGGCGAAAACGATGGTTCAGATGGTCTGCGCTGGCTCAACAAAATACTCGATCTGGATCCTAACGCCATTGTTATACTGGTAACGGCCTATGGCGAATTCGACCTGGCCGTAAAAGCTATTAAAGCAGGCGGTACCGATTTTATTACCAAACCCTGGAAAAACGAAAAACTCTACGCCACCATTACCTCAGCCTTACAACTAAGGCACAGCAAACTGGAAGTAGACCGGCTCAAAAACACCACCAAAAGCATTGCCCACGATGTAGACCAAAAATACGCCAACTTTTTGGGCAACTCTGCCCCCATGCAACGTGTGTTTTCGCTCATCGAAAAAGTGGGACCAACTGACGCCAATGTGCTTATTTTGGGGGAAAACGGAACCGGCAAAGAGCTGGCCGCCCGCGCCCTGCACAAAAAGTCAGACCGATCCGATCAGGTGTTTATAAAGGTAGACCTTGGCTCAATTAGCGAAACACTCTTTGAATCGGAACTTTTCGGGCATGTGAAAGGAGCTTTTACCGATGCCAAAGAAGATAAGCCCGGCCGTTTTGAACTGGCCCAGGGCGGCACTCTCTTTCTCGATGAAATAGGCAACCTCTCACTCCCCTTGCAAGCCAAGTTGCTCTCAGTACTACAACAACGCAAAGTGAGCCGCGTAGGCTCCGGCAAAGAAATACCGGTAGACATTCGCCTGGTTTGCGCCACCAACATGCCACTATATGAAATGGTAGAAAAAGGCGAATTCAGACAAGACTTACTCTACCGCATCAATACCGTAGAACTAAAGATGCCTCCACTGGCCGAGCGGCCCGATGACATAGACCTGCTCGTAGAGCATTTTCTCAATGTTTTTGGCAAAAAATACAAGAAAGCCAATATGCGCATTGATGCCGGCACCATGAACAAACTCAAAAAACATCACTGGCCCGGTAATATCAGAGAGCTGGAACATGCAGTTGAAAGAGCCATTATTCTGGCCGATGGTAACAAACTTGGACCCAATGACTTTATGCTGGGCAACAGTAAGGCGACACAAAAAAGTCAGGAAGAAGAAAACCTCAACCTTACCGAAAATGAAAAAAGACTAATATTGAAAGCCTTAGATAAGCACAATGGCAATGTAACCCGTGCGGCTAAAGAGTTGGGCTTAGACAGGCTGGCTCTATACAGAAGAATGCAAAAGTACGGCCTTTAGGCCGGAGATTAGGGAGTGGTTATCAGACAACCGTAAGTAATAATCAGCAGTCTCCGATAACGAATAACCAACCCACTAACAACAAAACTATGGTATCGAAAAGATTTGCTCTACTGGTAGTTATTCGCATAGTGCTGCTTATGCTCACTATGACAGCCCTGGCTTTTATTTTTGCGCGCACCGAGCTATTCTTCAATCAGCTTATCCTTTTGGGCATTATCATTATTCAGGTTTCCGAACTCATTCGCTTTATTACCTACACCAACCGCGAAATTGCCAAACTCTTAATGGCTATTCGCTATTCCGACTTCTCTATATCGTTCAAGGGCAAAAAACACGGTAAGTCGTTTCAGGAGTTGCAAGACGCCTTCGTGGAAATCATTGACGCCTTCAAAAAGGTGAGTGTAGAGAAAGAGGCCCAATTCAAGTTTCTCAAAGTAATTGTAGATAATATAAAAGTGGGTGTATTGGCGGTTAAGGAAGACCATGGCATAGAGCTTATGAACAAAGCAGCACAAGACCTGCTCAAAATAGCCACCCCCAATTACTGGAAGCAACTCCAGCAACTCCAACCTGCCTTTACCGCAGAGCTCGACACTATGGAAGACAACGAGCGAAGGCTAATAGAACTCTCCATAAAAGGAGAGAAACAACAAGTATCCGTTCAAATCAACCGGTTGAAAATTCTGAACTATCGCTATACCATTGTCACTTTTCAGGATATTAAAAGTGAGATTGAGCAGAAGGAAATTGAGGCCTGGCACAAACTCATTCGAATTCTCACCCATGAAATTATGAATTCCGTAACGCCTGTTACTTCCCTCTCAGAAACCATGCTGATGATGCTGGAAGAAAAAGGCCAGCCCAAGCCGCTCGAAGACCTTAGCGAAGAAACCCTGGAAGACCTTCGGTTTTCGCTCAAAACCATCCAAAAACGTAGTGAAGGGCTACTTCATTTTGTAGAAGATTACCGCAAGCTTACGCGCATAAAAGCTCTACAGCTGGAAGAAGTAAACGTAAATGAATTATTGGTAGAAAACGCTAATCTGCTGAGTAAAGAGTTTGAAAAAGCCGGGGTAGAGTTGAGAGTTAAGTCTGAGGCTCACCTCAAAATATCTATGGATCGAAAACTGGTCGATCAGGTGTTGATTAATCTGCTCACCAATGCGCGCCATGCCACCGAAAAGAAAAAAAATGGTCTGGTACAAATAAGTGCCTACTCCAATGCCAATCAGTCCGTCATTGAAATACAAGACAACGGCATAGGCATTGACGAAACTAAAATGGATCAGATTTTTATTCCGTTTTTCTCCACCAAAGAAAATGGTTCCGGCATCGGACTTAGCCTCTCCAAGCAGATTATGAAAAAACACAAAGGCGACTTAACAGCTAAATCACAACCGGGCCTGGGAGCAACTTTTAGTTTGATTTTTAGGAGCTGAAACGAAAAGCACCAAGCCATAACATTCTAGAAAATTTCCCACGGTACGGAATCATATACCTATATTGATTGACCAGCCACGCTGCAAAACCAAACCCGATGGGAAGGTTATTTTAGAGAATCAAAACAGAACATTATGATCATTGACGTACATACCCACATCAACAATTACCACGAAGACCGCGTCACCTCAATTGACCAAAGCCTAAATCTCCTCTCTCAAACCATGGAAGAAAACAAGGTCGACTATGCGCTGGTGCTCTCCTCATATAAAGTCAATGAGCACAGGCCAAGCACCACCCAAGTAGTAGAAGCCATTGCCGACAGAAAAAACCTGGGAGTGGTAGCGGGTATCAGTTTTCTGCACTACGACTATAAAGATGTACGAATCATCAGTGATTACCTGGAAAAAGGCCTCATTAAAGGCCTCAAGTTCTACCCCGGCTACGAACCCTTTTATCCCAACGATAGCCGACTGCAAATTTGGTATGAAATGGCCATTGAGTTCGATGTACCCGTGATGTTTCACTCGGGCGACACCTATGCCCCCAGAGGAAAGGTGAAGTACTCCCACCCTATTCACCACGATGATCTGGCCGTTGATTACCCGGAACTAAAAATTGTAATCTGCCATGTAGGCAACCCGTGGATTAAGGATTGTATGGAGGTCGTTTACAAAAACGATAATGTTTATGCTGACATTTCCGGCCTGGTGCTGGGCGATTTCAACGAAAAATTTGAACGCTATATGAAAAATGAAATAGAGGAAATGATCACCTATGCCGGCAATCCTAAATATTTACTTTATGGTACGGACTGGCCCATTTCCAACATGAACTCCTACCTCAAATTCATGGATCAGCTCGATTTGCCTGAAGAAAAGAAGGAGTTGATTCTTTGGAAAAACGCTGCCGAACTATTTAAGATAGATGTAACCACACTTTAAACTAGGTCGGCAATATGGTAGCTCCTGAAAACCAATCCATAGTTCAAGGGGCACAAAAGCTTACGTTAGGCAGCTAAGTTGCCTTGTAATTATCCATCAAAAACCCTTACTTTATTATTCAAGACTCTTCAAACCCGCCTGCCCTTAGACCACATTCGGGTCAAAGGTGCTTCTAATTCTTTTTTCATTTTAGTTAAACAACATGAAGAAGCTAATTGCCTCAGCCCTCTTACTTTCACTCTGTCTAATGCTCCATGCCCAGGATTGCACGCAAGACCCCAATGCGCAAAAGGCCAAAAACAATATTGGCAAACCGGGTAGTAGCCCTGTATGCGCCAATGCAGCACAATTCTTTGCCTACCTATGTGCCTGTAAAAACAAG
>NZ_DDDQ01000070.1:5930-9180 GCF_002336325.1 Roseivirga sp. UBA1976
TAAAAACAAGCCGAGAACGGCCGAGCAGGCAAGAATGTTAAAAGCCACTCTGGAACAAATTAAATCGAGTTACGACAGTTATGGCTCTCCCTGTGCCGGTCTTAGCTTACCTTCAGTACCCAATTGCCTGGTAGGCTCAGCCAATGGATCTGCAGAAGATAACAGCTCCCCTTTTATTGAAGCCAATTATCTGGAAGTAATGCAGTATGGAGCCGAACTTGACCAACTCACAGAAGAATTCTCCAATCGGCTCCAGCGTATCAACGGTTTGGTAAGCACCAACGACCCGACCCTATCACTGATGGATTTCAATCGGAAAATGAAAGACCTTGAATACGTGCAACAAGACATTGCGGCAGCCAAAACCAAGTTGATAACCGATGGTTTGCAGACCCTTGGCGATGCCATTCAGAATAATAATCAAACAGGCTTTTATAAAGGCATAGGGGCATTCGCCAACCTGCTTGAGATGAAACAAGCAAAGAAAGAAGCCGCGGCCAGAAAAGCTCAGCTGCAACAGCAACAGCGCTCACAAATGAGCCAGATTTATTGGGATGCCTACCATAAGATAGTATCGAAAACCAACGATTTTCTCACGCTGGCCGCCTATGCCGAAGACCCTGCCATGGAAGCCTATTATCTCGCCATGGTAGATAACCTGAACTGTTATCAGGAGTCTTTACGGTCGAACTGGAACCCTAATACGACCGACTGGCTAAACAACAACTGCCCCTTGCCCACAAAGCCAGCAGCGGGAATACCCAACAACCTGATACCCGAAGAAAAGAAGACTATTCAAATTGCCCAGCGTAAAAACGATTACTTCGAAAATGCCATCCACGGGCAAGACATGGGTATGGAAATTAGAATAGACCCACCCAAATACGTAGATGCCCGAACAGGTATGCCTTTGGGAACCCCAACCATAAAAATTGTCAATGTAACTCCGGGAGGACTAGCCTATCAACAAGGCTTTAAACCCGGCACAAACTGGACAGAAATCATTACCAGTTCAACGGGTATTGACCTTAGTCGCGAGGAAATGATTCAATACTACCAGAGCCAGCTTCAAAAACAAAAAGACTTGAAAACCAATGTTTTAAATCTTATCGAATCCATTAGGAATCCTGATAAGAACGGCATCAAGTACAGAAAAACATTGAAGAGAACCGATGAAGCCGCTTATGAAAAGCAGATTGCAAGCGACAGCTCTCTGGTGCAAATGAACATCAGCAATCTTACGCAAATTCAAAGCCTCATTGATCAATATCAGGGATATGTAAACCAGTTAAAATCTTCGGAAGACATATCAGATTTTCCGGCCAAGGTTTTCGCCTTAGGATATGCCACAATGGACGAGGCCGAACTTTTGGTTTCCTACCTTAAAAGAAACTTCAGGGAAATCTGGAATGTGACAGGCCCCCGGGTGTTTAAACAGTCAGCAATCGATTTTGCATCCAAGGCAGCAACTTTAAACCCAAGTGCAGAAAATTACCTGCGCATGGCCAAGTACCTGGAAGATGAGAACGAAATAATTGCACTTAACTACCTCTTAGAAGCATTCCGAAAAGATTCCTCGCTACAAACCAGCGAAGAGGACTTTCGGTTAAGACTCACTCAAAAAATACAAAGCAGTATACGAAGCCATATAAGCGTTCTCAAATTTATAGGCTATGGTTCTACAGAAGAACAAATTGAAGAGGCTAAGAGTACGCTAACCAGCTTTGTTTCAAGCGGTTTCCATAAAACAATAAAGTTAAATAAAATAGACTGGACCACCGGAAATAGCGAATCCCTGGACGTATTGCATTATGCCATTGCCACCAACAACCCTGCAGGCATGCAAGTACTCTTAAATGCTTATGTAGAAGGTTTAGATGATTTTTCCAAAAACCGAATGATCCAAAAAACAGTACTGGTCAGTGCACAGGAAAACAGCGATAAGTGTATGGAAAAGCTTCTAGAGCTCGGTATTTCAACGAACTTTGAACTTGACGGACAATCGCCTCGCAGTGTAGCTGAAAAACATGGCAGTTCAAAAATCCTTGAGATTTTAGGGAGTTAATGGGTTTCTGTGCCTACTCCAAGGCCTTTTCCAATAACCGTTTCGAGACTCTAAAAGTATGCAGTTTGCAGCAGAAATAACAGATTGGCACCCATTTGACCTGAGTTCGGTTCGCTCCACAGACCAACCGCCCTTCTTTAGGAAGAAGACCATACAGCCCCCCACATCTAAAGCTAATTGAGCTATTTGCAAAGGGGGCTGCGATACAATACTTTAGTAAATATTTGAAAAGCCTTACTTACGCACGATGGCTAGCCCCCGTAGCACATACACCTAAATGTATTGAATATGAAAAACAAACTAAATACCCAGCAATTAGCTGTAGAGTTCATATCTGTGGTTTTTGCCGTAATTCTAGCCCTTGTATTAAATAGCTGGCGAGAATCGTCAGCTTTAAATGCCAATCTGCAAAAGGTAAAAGAGTCTATTTTTCAAGAGGTAAAGAGTAATGATGCACTCCTCAGAAAATCCCTCGACTATCGCAAAGAGCTTTTGCAAAAACTATACTCAAACCAGAATCTACTACTGGCAGTTGCAAGTGCCGATTTGGATTTTGATGTAAACGACAACACCAAACTGGCCAACTTCTTTAAACGCTCTTTAATATTTGGACAGAAAGAGTACCGCGAAAATATAATGGTGATGCAAGAGGACGATTCGCGGGTGCTAATATTTGGTGAAAGTGTTTTTGATCTAAAACTAGAACAAGACACCTTAAAGCTTATGGGTGTTGGAAACATTCAACTCAAGCTACCAAACATAAACAACAGGTCGTGGGATTTAGCCCAAGCCACCGGCACCGTAGTAAGAATGAACGTTACTTTGGTTGAAAAGCTAGGCGTAGTCAACTCACTGATTGAAACCTACTTAAAAACCAGCGAAAGTGCCGTAGAAATGGTCTACAATGGAAAACAGAAAGGTCTCATATCGGTTTTGGAAGATTTAAAAAGCCTGGAAGAAAAAATCATTGAAGCTAATGCATCATTACTTGAAGAACTGCAATAAAAGGCGAGAGCTTCACCATTTTTAGAAAAACAAAACACCGGTTGTTTTAGACCCCATGTATGCCTATGCAATACCACCCGGCTACATTATTCTCCCGATTTGGTTAGAACAACCACTTAAATTAACCTGAGTTCGATGTAAGTAAGTATTAAAATCTCCCCTCTTAGGACGTCATTGCGG
>NZ_DDDQ01000042.1:0-20714 GCF_002336325.1 Roseivirga sp. UBA1976
GTCTCGTAGTACCTCTTCCGGTATTTTTATCTCACTAATGCTGTTAAAGAAGTGAATCTCTTTGGTTTCATTGGTGGTGGCAATTACTTCCAAAAACCTCAGTAGTGTGCGGTCTGCATCTGAGGTATCCATCAAAACCATTATTTTTTCTCGTGAAGGCATAGACTAAGAATTCGGTGCAAAATTAATATTTGGTGAATATGCAAGGCGAATAAATATAGAAATAATATTCCTGGTTTTCTTCACTGGCCCTTGCCTCATAATTGATTGATAAGGTCTGCCAAAAGCTCTATTTGCTCTTTAGAATGTGTTGGAAATGATGCAATGCGGATTTGTTTTCCTTTGTATTGACCATAGCCATTGCCGATGACCAAACCTTTGGCTTTTAGGGCATCAATAATCACGCTAGAGCTTCCTGAAGTATTGGCTACAGCCACCGTTTGAGACCTCAGGTGTTTTTCGCTGACAAACGGAGTAAGTTCAGGGTGTTGCTCCAGGGTATGGTACAATAAGGCCGACTTGTAGCGTGCTTCGTGCCTGATGGTATCAATGCCTTTTTCTAACATATCTCCGGCAACTCGGCCTAAAAGGTATATACCCAATACATTGGCTGTATAAGTGGTTTGCCCTTTTTCCGCATTCTTCACCAGATTTGGGAGTGCCATGTAACTGCCTATGCTCTGACCACTTTGTAGCTTACTTTTGGCAGCCTCTATTGCCCTGGGGCTCACAATCCATACGCCCAGACCTGCAGGCAACCCAAAGCATTTTTGTACAGAAAAATAGACGCTGTCCACCATGGAGAAATTCAGATCCGTTACGGGGAGGGCCGAAACACCATCGACAGCTATAAGGGCTTCTTTATGCTTTTGACGAATGATATAAATACTTTCCGTAGGAAAGGCCACCCCGGTGGAGGTCTCATTGAGGGCCATTGTGACCAGTTCAGTATCTGAAGGAATAAGGTCCGGATTGGTATCCGGCAATTGGCCAAACGGGGCTTCGGCCTTTTCCGGACTCAGTTTCCAGTCGGTAGCAAAATCATAAAAGCGATTAGAAAAGGCACCATAGCAATAGTGAAAAGACTTTTGGGTGACGAAGTTTTGGAGCTGACGCTCCCAAATTTCTGTAGCCGAACTAAGGAAAAGCACACGGTAGTCGGCCGGAATATTCATGAGGGCTTTAAGGTTTTCTTCGGTTTGCCGGTAGTAGGCTTCGGCCTGAGCGCTACGGTGATTGATTTCCATAACCTGCTCTTTAAGAACGGCTTTTAGGTGTTCTTCTACCGTGAAATATAGAGCGGACGGGCCGGGGGTAAAGAATATTTTTTTAGGCATTGTTTTCTGCGGCTTTTAGTTCCTCAACATGTTGATGATAGTGTTTTCTTACAAAGAGAAAATAGAACACCAACGGGAACAAAAGTATCACTCCACAGATAAAAAACATCATGCCTATTCCACAATATTCGGCTACATAGCCAAGAGCAATTGAGCCGGCTCCAATGCCCAGGTCTACGGCTGAAAAGAAGGTAGCATTGGCGGCTCCTCTGCGCTCCATAGGAACCATATTGAGCGCCATGGTTTGTACCGTAGGCATTATGATGCCATTGCCAAAGCCAACTAATACACCCACAGCCATCAGTGGCCAAAAGCTATCGATATAACGCAACCAAATGAGCCCTGCTACAGTCACTAGCAGGCCTGTAGCTACCAAAGCAGAAGGGCCTCTTCGGTCCATAATTTTGCCAACAATAAGCCTTACAATCGCCACGCCTATGGCCATAAAAATAAAGAACAGAGCCCCTTGATTAATTTGCAGTTCATCGCTGTATATGCGTATAAATGAAATAATAGCCGCAAAAGGGAAAGCCCCTGTAAACATGACTATTGCAATGCGATTTACTCGCTTGTCGAACATTTTGGAGAGCTGAATTTTCGTTTCTCCGGTCTTGATTTTTGGCACTTTTACTACCAGAGCCAATACCAAAGCGGCCAGGGCTACAATGGCAGAAATGCTAAAAAGGTTTACGAAGTTGTTTTGGCCCATAATCTGGTCGCCTCCGTAGGGAGCTAAGGCAATGGCGAAGGTCATAGCCAGGCCAAAGTATCCAATGCCTTCTCCGCGCCTTGATTCAGGTATAAGGTCGGCTGCAATGGTGCTCCCCCCTGTGGTAATAGTTCCCCAGGCGATGCCATGAAACACCCGAATGATGAGTAGAATGAAAAAGGTCGAAGCCAGATGATAGGCAGCCGTAAGAATAGTAAAAAACAACAAAGCCCAAAGGTAAACCGATCTGCGGCCGTAGGCATCGAGCACATAGCCACAAAATGGCCTTACCAACAAGGCGGCCAGTGCATAAACGCCAATTATATAGCCTACCTGATTTTTGTTAGCATCGAGTGCGTTTACTGCATAAATGGGTAGAGTAGGGAGTAAAAAGTAAAAGGCCGAGGCCATTAAGAAATACGAAACAAAATGCAGGATGAAGTCCCGCGAAAGAATGTTGTCTTTATTTGGTGCCAATAGTCGAGTCGTGTCTAAACCTGCAAGCTACTAAAAAGTGGCTGGAAAACGTAAGATGGTGTACTTTATGAATGTCTGGCTGAAATAAGGTGCTTTTCTTTTTTCTTGAAACCAAAGGCTTCATAAGTTTGTATTATTAACGGGGAAAAAAGAAATACCCATTTGAGCTTAGACCAGTTTTCGAACTTTACAATTCTAACTCAAATACCGGGTGAATCCCTCTCAAAACAAGGCCTCATCCCGATTTTTCGGGACCTCGTACTTAGTGCAGGATAACAGTGGACTGTTGCGAGTTTAAAGGATAGCCCAAATCTTGTCTTTAATAGAGGTTCGAAAAGACCTCTGAGTTCTTATGGGTAAAATAAAAAGCCGCTTCAAAAGCGGCTTTTTATTTTAGGTGTTTCTGGTTAGAATTTCGTGCATAGCCGACACAAGCTCTTCTACATTGGTCTTGTTAAAACACATAGGAGGTTTCGATTTAATGACATTGTCGTGTGGGCCATCTGTACTTACCAGAATGTGCCTGTTTCTCAATTCGTTCTTAATAACGGAGGCCAGTTGAGTGTGAGGTGTCAGGTCATCATCGGCAATAATCTCTAAGCCCAGAAACAGCCCTGAACCCCTAATGTCACCAATTTGAGGAAACTTTTTTGCCAGGGCAGTAAATAGGTCCTTTTTATAATTGCCAACCTCTAAGGCATTTTTCTGTAAGCCTTCCTCTTCAATGGTTTCGAGTACGGCCAATCCTATTTCGCATGAAACGGGGTTTCCTCCGAAGGATGAGAAAAATTCCATGCCGTTATCGAAAGCATCGGCTATGGCCTGAGTACAAACCACGGCTGCCATGGGGTGGCCGTTGCCAATAGGCTTGCCCAGTACCACAATGTCCGGAGAAACCTCATGCATTTGGAAGCCCCAATAGTGGCTGCCCATGCGGCCAAAACCGGTTTGAACCTCATCGCTTATGTATAGGCTTCCACTGTTTCGTAGATGAGGGACGAGTTTTCTCAGAAAGCCATTGGCCAAAGGCACCTGGCCTCCGCAACCCACAATAGGTTCGGCAATGAAAGCCGCCAGAGGTTCACCCTGGCTCAAAAGGTTAATATAGTCTTGTGCATAAGCTTCTCCAGCGCTTGCTCCTCTGTAACGTCCCCTGTAGGAGTCGGGGAGTTCGGCTTCGACAATATTTTCTGCACGCCCGGTTCCTCCTTTTCCCATGTATTTGTAGGGGCTTATTTGAATGCCTGTGCGAGTGTTGCCATGATAGCCGTGTTGTACTACCCCAATGTTCGTTCGGGAGGTGAAGTTTTGGGCCAGCCGAATAGCAAGGTCACTGGCTGCGCTTCCGGAGTTTACAAAAAATACACGGTTGAGGTGATCCGGAAATTTGCTTAAGAGCTTTTCTGCATATTGGGGGAGTGCATCGTACAAGTACCGGGTGTTTGTATTGAGTTTTGCGATTTGACGTTGCGCAGCTTCTACAACTTTTGGGTGTTGGTGGCCTACATGCGGTATATTGTTATAGGCATCTAAAAACCGGTTTCCATGCCTATCGAACATGTATTGAAATATGGCCGACTCCATATGAATAGGTGTATTGTAACTAATGGAGAGTCCCTTGCTAATGAATTTATGACGATTGTTTATCTGGTTTTCAAGGGGAGGGGGGCTTTTCGGAGAATACGAACAGGCCTCGCGAAAAGTGTTCTCGGCAAGGACAGGTCCAATGGTTATCCATTTCTCTAAAAGCTTCCAGGCTCCTTCTTCACTAATTTGAATGTAAGTATTATGCGGCTGTGCTTTGGCCTGTTCGGCCGACTTGCACACACTGGTAACCAATCGACCGGCTATTAGATAATATAGTAGGTTTAATTCTTCTTCTTGCAGTGGCATCACGCTGTGATAGCCCCTAACCAGATATGAAGCCCACTTTAGGGGCTCTTCCTTATTCATGAGAGCATAGGTGCAGGCAATGGCTACTTCGTTGATAAGGGCTGAGTAGGAGGCATCACCAAAATCGATGATTCCAAATGCCGAATCGTGGACCAATACATTCCAGTCGTTGGCGTCATTGTAAATAATACTGTGCCTGAGATGGGGGAGTTTGTGGGCAACGTGTTGGCGCCACTCAATAATGTAATGGTCAACCAACTTCTTTTTAGAGGGAGGGGCGATGTATTGTGCGAGAGGGGTTGCCAACTCAAAATTATCAAGGTTCCAAACGAGTCTGCGACTAGCTATGGCACTATTTTCAAAATTAATGAGTCGTTGGTCCATATGGCCCAGGAACTGCCCAAAGCTTTCAAACAGCTGAGGAGTATGTGTGGTTTCCGCCAAAAATGTTCCCTCAATATAACTCATGAGTTGAAGGAGGCATTCTTTTCCGTTGAGCGAAACGGTGCTTAAAAGCTCATGGTTTGTGTTGGGGATGGTGGTTGAAATTTGTCGGCTATTCAAATGGTCTAGCTGACGAACGAGCGCAATTTCACCCAGCACCTCTTCCTTAACTCTCGGGGTGTTGGGATATACTTTTAACACGTAGTTGGCCTCGTGGCCAATAACTCTATAATTGTGGCTTATGTAGCCTTCCAGTTCTTCAATGGTTTTGACCTGAATCTGGTAATGAGTGAGGAGTAGCTCTTCCATATGTGTGCACTAAAGCTCGGAAACAAGGCCTAAATACCCAAGCCAAAGTACGCATCAAAAGCCAGAGGGGCATAAAAAACCCGCTACTCACAGTTTTCCATGAATAGCGGGAATGTTTTTACGTTTTTGGAGGCCGATTAGTCTGCCTTGTAAACTATTTCTCCTCCCACCACGGTCATGCTTACTTTGGTTTTGAGAATCTCTTGCTCAGGAATGGTCATAATGTTTTTGTTGAAGATGGTAAAGTCTGCTGCTTTTCCAACTTCAATAGAGCCTTTGAAGTCTTCTTCGAACTCTGCATAGGCACCATCTAAAGTGTATGACTTAAGGGCCTGCGCCCGGGTCATAGCCTGGTCGGCTTCAAAGCCTTCTTCAGGAAAACCTTCGAGAGTTTTTCTTGAAATGGAAGCATAAAATGACGGTAGCGGATCCAGAGGCTCTACGGGAGCATCAGTACCATTACAAACTACAGCACCGCTTTGCATTAGTTTTTGCCATACATAGGCGCCTTCAACAATGCGTTCTTCACCGAGCCTATCAATGGCCCAAGGCCTGTCTGAACTCATATGAATGGCCTGCATGGCGGCTACAATATTCATTTCTCCAAAGCGGGCAATGTCTTCTTCACTAAGGTGTTGGGCATGCTCTATTCTAAAGCGCTGAGCTCTTCGGTCAATGTTGGGGTATTTATTGAATGCTGCCTCGTAGCGATCGAGTATTTCTCTATTTGCACGGTCGCCAATGGCGTGAGAGCATACTTGAAAGCCGGAAGCAAGAGCTTTTTCAGACACTTCGGTTACGGTTTCCATGGGGAGGGTTTCATGGCCGTAGTGGCCGGGTCTGTCGGTATACTCTTCGAGCAACCATGCTCCTCTAGGGCCAAGGGCACCATCGCAATTCAGTTTAATGGACCTCACGGTGTGCAAATGATCGGGGTCTATCATCGGGCCTTTTTTGTACCACTCTTCCAGGAGTTGTGGCGATCGGCCTGTGAGCATGGTATACATTCTTACCTTGAGCTTGCCCTGATCTTTGAATCGCTGCAATCGGTCTATGAAATCCTGGCCGGAGCCGGCATCGTGAAAACTGGTAATTCCAAGTCTCAGGCATTCATCGATAGCCATTTGGAGCGCTTGTTCGGCTCTTTCTTCTGTTTCTGCCGGAACGAGTTTGCCTACTATAGACGCTGCCCGTTCGGTAAATACTCCGGTAGGGTTGCCTAGTTCATCTTTAATAATTTCTCCTCCTTCTACTTCTCCCTGCAGGCTCTCAATGCTCAGGTTATTCACGCCCGCCAGTTCCATGGCTTTGGCATTGGCGAAGGCAGCATGGCCGCTGGCATGTCTCAGCCACACCGGATTGTTAGGGCTTACTTCTGAAAGTTTATCATGAGTCTGGAAGCCTTTAACCATGTGGTCGGGCTTCTCTATCCACTTATCCTGGTGCCAACCTCTTCCGGTAATCCAATCACCGGGTTGAGCTTTTTCAACCGCCTCAGCTACTTTTTCAACCAATTCGTCATAGGTTTTTACATACATCAGGTCCAGTTCCAGCTTGTTGTAGCCTACGCCCATCATGTGGGCATGCGACTCTATAAAACCGGGTGTCATGGTTTGTCCCCGCAGGTCTACCATTTCCGTGTCATCACCCTGTAGTTTCATTATTTCAGCTTTAGAGCCGGTGGCCATTATCATGCCGTTCTTTACGGCCACAGCTTCTACTTGTGGGTTGCTGTCATCTACGGTATAGATTGTTCCATTGTAGAAAATTGAATCGGCCTTTTCGCCACTGTTACAGGCTTGTAATACGAGTATTGTCAGTAGTAGGAGGGCTCCTGCTACTCTTCTCATTAATGTCTTCATAGGTTTAAGATTGAAGATGAAAAAGTAAGGCTATTTCCTGACTCGTGCAATGCGAAATGTAGGCAGCGGGGCTGGGTGAATTATTATCATGTGGGAGGGTTTGTGGATGAGGTGGTAAAAATAAAAGAGGCCATCAACGAAGCCGGATTAAATAACATCAGGGTTATGAAGGTGTTATTTAACTCAAAGCCTCTCGATTGGCCTCCTTTGTGTTGATTATTTACAGACTATGAAATCAAATAATTAGTATAGGTATTCCAAAGCAGCAATGTCATACTGCCCGAATTCACCATCTTCATTAGAGCTAAAGCATGATAGCATAATGGAGTTGGGGTCGAATCCGGTAGGAGTACCAGGGATGTGGATGGCACCTACACCTCCAGAACCTTCATTTCCTCCGGTGCCACAAGAGAGCGACCGGTTGAAGTAGTCGGTGTGTCTAAGGCCAAGGCAGTGTCCGATTTCATGGGTAATTACGTGCTCAGTTACATTTGTACCAAAGCTACTTGTACCCGACTGAATCTGAACATACTTGTAGGGGTTGCCACCGCTAGGGAACCCGGCAGACCCGCCACCGCCACCGCTTACACGGTACACTACTATATCGTATGGCTGATAGTTGGTGCCAAAAGTTAGTGTAAATGTAAGACCGGTATTCAGGGCATTATAATTGTTAATGGCCCACTGCAAGGCAGTTCTCATGGTATTGTCCAGGGCGTTGCTGCCACCGGTATAGCCAATAACATTAATAGTACGGGGGGCATTTACCAGGTTGGTGGTTCGGTACTGCTCACCAACCGCTCCTACGTGCTCAATTTTACTTTTCAGCATTTTCTCCAGGTTTTCCGGAGTAATGATGATGTCATTTTCAAGCACATAATTGCCGGCTTCATAAGCAGGATCCAGAACCTCAGAACTCTTTGACATTCTGATGTCGCTTACGTCAAAACCCAACTCGGTAAATTGGTTTTTAACGGTTTCGCTTATTTCCTCCTGTTGGAGCTCTGTTGGATCTTGATCTTCGGTACAAGAGACAGCAAAGATCACGATCAAAAGTGCGCTAAAGGCACTAAGCAATGATAGTTTTACTTTTTGCATTGTAAGTGATGTTTAGTTAATAATAAATGTTAAGGTTGAGTTGTAAATAATCAACAATTAATGTTAATAAAATATATTAAAAAATAAAACTAATTAATGTATTATGCTTGTACTTTAGTGTGAATTGCTGAAAAATGTATTTAAACTATTTAATTTGTGTATTAACATATCAAGAGGTTATTTAGTAATATCATTAATAAATTAAATCAACTTGAAGACTGTAGCTAATCGATTACTCTGTGCATTAATTGCCGTATTCTTTTGGGGGAATTCAGAGTTGGTTTTAGCCCAGGTTAACACTGCATATTCCTTTTTTGAAAGAGAAACAGTGCTAAAGGAAGTGAAGGCTCGACCTGATGATTTTTATGCTATTCAGACTAATTCACATGCTTCCTTACATGGGCTTAAGATACTTCGCCCACTTGCCAACGGATGGTTTATTATCGATGGCTTAGCGGCTAAAGCTATCGACCCATCAACCGTTCAATCGGTGTGGAAGGTTGGCAATTCCTGGAAACTCTCGCCCAATGTTGCTCTGGAAAATACTATGGGCACATATGTGGTAAAGGGGCTTAGAACCGAAGTATTAAGAGAACGACTTGATGCAGAAGCGATTGATTACCGGTTGACTAACCACTCTGCATTTATTGTAAGGCTAACATCGGAGCAGCTGCAACATATTCTCCAATGGCCCGAAGTACATTATGTGGGCAATGAGCAGCTTTTTCCGATATGGGAGAGCAAGGTGTTAGATTTGAACCTTGTGCCCAACAGAGTAAAGCAATTGTTTCATCACTACCCCAATCTGAAAGGACAAAATGAGTTAGTCTCTATTAAAGAAAATGGGTTCGACCCGAATGATTTAGACCTTTGGGGCCGAAGTGTGACGACACCACGTACGGCCGAAGATACAGATAACCATGCCACAGAAATGGCCACTATTATTGCCGGAACCGGAAATACTTCGGTGTTAGGTTTAGGTGTGGCCTCCAAGGCTTCGCTTACTTCTTCTTTTCCACAAGACCTCTTTCCCGATGATCCAGAGTATTTTAATGATTGGGGTATCCAAATTCAGAATCATAGTTACGGTACGCGCATTGAGAATTTTTACGGTGCTTTGGCTTCGGCCTATGACGAGCATGCCTGGCAAACACCATCTGTTTTGCATGTGTTTTCATCGGGTAACTTAGGTTTGGAAACAAGCAGCGAGGGGCCATATGCCGGGTTGACCGGGTATGCCAATTTATCGGGTAATTTTAAAATGGCTAAGAACACCCTGCTGGTGGGAGCTGTAGATACCCTTAATCGTCCGGTGTTGTTTTCGAGCAATGGCCCCACCTATGATGGAAGAGTTAAACCCGATTTAGTTGCTTACAGTATGTTTGGTTCGTCCAATTCTGCCGCGCTGACTTCTGGTGTAGCGGTGCTATTGCAGCAAAAATATAAGCAGATGAATAACGAACCAGCTCCGGCCGCTTTGCTGAGGGCTTTGTTAATAAATGGTGCTGATGATGTGTTTACGCCAGGACCCGATTTTAAAACAGGATTTGGCAGCCTCAATGCTTTTACAACCATGAGAGCACTTGAAGAAGAACGGTATATATCAGGAGTGTTGTCAAATAGAGTTGTGAATAATCATACGGTCCAAATTCCGCCAAACATTAGTGAATTTAAGGCAACACTGGTTTGGACCGACCCTGCCGCTGTGGTGAATAGTGACAAGGCTATTGTTCATGATTTGGATTTCAAAGTTTTGGATGTGCAGAGTAACGTTTGGCAACCTTTTGTTTTAAATCCTAATCCATCCAATCTTTCCGATGAGGCTGTAACAGGTCGGGATAGCCTCAATACCGTAGAACAAATACGAATTTTGAACCCTTCGCCCGGTTCCTATACCTTGAGGGTGGAGGCTTTTAATCACTTGGGCGAAGATCAACCCTACGTTATTGCCTACGATTGGAAGGCGGCCAACCAGTTCAATTGGGTGTATCCTACGGGTTCTGATCATGTGCCTTACAACGGTGAGACCACGGGTTATCTACGATGGAATAGTACGCTGGCTGCTCACAGTGGTGAGCTCTGGCTTACACTTAATGAAGGAGACACCTGGCAACAGATTGCTTCCGGCATAGACCTTCGGGCGGGTTTGTTTCGATGGCGTGCACCGGATACTACGGCTACTGCTCAACTCAAAATGGTTGTGGAGGGTAATGAATACCTTTCGGATGAGTTCGTGGTCCATCGTACCACTGTTCCTCGTATCGGGTATTTCTGTGGGGACTCTACTCGCATAGCCTGGAAGCAATTGCCAGCAGCGATGGGCTATGAGGTACTTAACTGGAACAATGGTTCCATGGAAACTATGCTAAGCACTACCGATACGGCTGCGGTTTTTCAATCGGGTGGTTTGAACTCCCGGTTCCTCTCGATTCGTGCGGTACTAAAAAACGGTAAGAAAACTTTGGCCAGCCCGTCTGTAAACTATGAATTTGGAACGGGATGCTACTTGAATTCTTTTTTCATATCGGAGCAGCAAGAAGGAGGAGGAGTGGAGCTGGAGTTGGCCTTGGGAACTGTGGCAGGCATTGAGCAAATACGTTTTTTACACAGAGAAGGAGTGGAACCAATGAAAGAAATAGGAGTGGTTGCAGCCGGGAGTTTTGGAACTACCATAACTTTTGTTCATGATAGTCCGGCTGATGGATATAATGGTTACAGGGTTGAGCTTCATTTCGAAAACGGAGAGCAAATTCGATCGGAAGAGTTAAGCACGTATTGGTTGAATAAAGTTTCGGCTGCGGTGTTTCCTAATCCTGTTGAAGCAGGGGGAGACCTGAATGTCTATCTTCGTGATAACCCGGTGACCCATCGAGCCTTTTTTACGCTCTACAATAGTTCTGGTCATGTGCTTCTTACCGAACCAATTGTGGCCAGAGGCTATAGTTTTAGAATACCAAGCCTTTCAAGAGGAATGTATTTTTATACCGTAACCAACGGTTTGAATAGTCAAAGAGGGAGACTGGTGGTGAAGTAATGAGCATCTAAATAGCGCATTGTCGCTTTGGCAAGTCAATGCTGAAATGAAACTACCTCACCTGGGTTTAAACGGTTTTGAGTTTTAGACCCAAACCGGAAACAGCCCTTCCATCGCTTTGAGACTTGTTTCTGATCTCTCCCTTACGGAGCTTGACTAGTATAGTACCCTGAACTTAATGGTGTGCTCAATCTTCTTCAGCGCAGTGATTAAGTCCTTGTCATAAGCCTTGTTGATGTCGGTGATCACATACCCAACAGTTTCATTGGTTTTGAGATATTGCCCATCAATGTTGGCATCGTGTTCGGCCAAAACTTTGTTGATTTTGGCCAGCACTCCCGGTTTGTTAGAGTGAATGTGAATCAATCGGTGTGCATTGTTCAGTTTCGGTAGGGTGATATTCGGGAAATTCACACTCAACGCGGTATTACCGGTGTTGATATAATCCATGATTTTGTTTGGAACAAAATCCGCTATGTTTTCCTGGGCTTCCAGGGTGCTTCCGCCAATGTGTGGAGTTAAAATGGTGTTAGGTAGGCCAATTAACTCCGATTCAAACGGATCATTATTGCTTTTGGGTTCTTCCGGGAACACATCTACACCGGTTCCCCTGATTTTGCCCGATTGTATGGCAGCTTTTAAGGCGGGCACATCCACTACCGGCCCCCTGGCCAGGTTGAGGAAAATAACCCCGTTCTTCATGAGGTCGAAGTGCTCTTTGGTAAAGAAGCCGGTGTTTTCCGGCCTTCCATCAATGTGCAGTGTTACTACATCGGCCAGCTGCAATAGTTCTTCAAGGCTTTCGCATTTGGTAGCATTGCCCAGGGCCAACCGTTCTTCTATATCGTAGTAGTGTACTTGCATTCCCAGGTTTTCGGCTAAAACCGAAAGTTGTGAGCCAATGTTGCCATAACCGATGATTCCCAGCTTTTTGCCCCTTATTTCAAAGCTGTTGCTGGCTGTTTTAGACCATTTTCCCCGATGCATATCAGCTGACTTATCGGGAATACCCCGCATGAGCATAATGATTTCTGCTATGGCCAGCTCAACTACCGACCGCGTATTGCTGAAAGGAGCATTGAATACGGCCACACCTTTGGCAAGGGCGGCTTCTAAATCGATTTGATTAGTGCCAATGCAAAAGGCACCAATGGCCATCAGCTTGTCTGCCGCTTGTAACACCTTGGCTGTAACCTGTGTTTTGGAGCGTATACCAAGTACATGGATTCCCTTAATTTTTTCAACTAATTCATCTTCATCGAGGCCTGCCGGATAGCTTTCTACAGAGAAACCATCGGCTTTTAGTTTGGCCAATGCATTGGGATGAACATTTTCCAGCAGGAGCATTTTGATCCTGTTTTTGGGGTATGAAAGGGCTCCACTCATTTTATTATCAAAAAGAATTTCGTCAAAACTAGGGGCTATATGATCGGCATAGGCTTTTACCTGGTCGCGTTCTATATTCTCGGTAAAGGCATAGAACTTTTTGGCCACACCGGCTTTCTTAACTTCATAGTCAGTATAGCCATCGCCAATCATATGAATTTCGCCTTCGAGGCGCAACTGCTCAATTTGCTTTACCTTGCCACCATTGGAGGAAAGGACATTTTGCCTGTTGAAATCAGTAATGTTTCCTGATGCATCGAATACAAAGTCATTGGCAAAAACGTGCTCGGCTTTTATTCCTAAACCGGTTACCACCGGCACTATGAACTCTTTAAAACCATTGGAGACAATGTAGGTTCTGTCGGCATATTGTTCAAAAAAGTGCTTGTTTCTGCTTACCGACCTGGAAATGAGTTTTTTTAACCGTATCACCAGCTCGTCCAGGTGTTCTCTTCTGGCATCGAGCAGACGGATTCTGGCTTCTAAAGACTCACGTAACGATAACTCTCCGGCCATGCCCAAATCAGTGACTTCTTTTATTTTTTGAAGTCTTTCTACTTTTTGAGGGTGTCCTGTCAGGGCAATTTCTCCCAGAATATCGAGCGCTTCTACCTGAGTAAAGGTGCTATCAAAGTCTATTACAAAGTGTACATTGGTAGTTATTGTATTCATCGGTTTTCCTTGCCCATCATTAGTCGGCATTGGTTGCCAAAAACTGCAGCCACTCCTGCTGCTATACCACCCAACAGGCCTGTTATCAGAAGCAAGAGCACCACATTTCCATTCAGGAAGAATAGTGTCGCAATTTTTCTTGCCAGAATAAAGTCGTTCGGGTTAGATAGCAACCAGGCGTTGACTATCCAAAATAAGGCGATTGCCAGAAAGGGAACAAAGAAGACGGCTGCTTTTCGTAGGCGAACGATTGCACCACTAATGAAGCCTGCAAGCATAATGGCCCACCAGGGTAGAAACATGGAAAATGTGATGCCTAATACTAAGGTGAGTATAAAGTTGGTGAGCTTTTTCATTGTTTTGGGTTTAGCGTTTGGGTAAATAAAACACCGGTAGGGTTTTCGGCAGATTGCATAAATTGGAGCTCCAGATATTCGCCAGCAGCCCAAATATCAACCAGGTCATCATAGTATTTGCTGCCCGGGTTGCCCGATTGCCCCCCCGGATACACTCCTAATGCTTTGGGAGGGTCAGACATTTCTACTATCATTCGCCAGGAAGGGCCATGATTTCTTGATGTAGCATTTACAATTCCGCTGTTACCCCCAATGGGAAGGTTGAAGCGTGAGAAAGCCGGTAAGGCCTGAAGCAGGTGACCTACGTAGGTAGCTTTGACATCACCCCAATTGTAATTACCCAGTCGTTCTTTCCAGGTGTTTAGGTCCTTTACTCCTTCTTTGAATGAAGCCACAAACAGATCGGTGGCAGTTTCTGTTTCGGGGGTGTTTACTCTGTCCATAAATGGATCGTCAGGAAAGTTTTTCAAAAGATTAATGGTTTGATAGGTGAAGGGAGGAACCATTGCCAGGGTATCTGCCCTCAACTCGTCCCAGACCATTCGGTTGAGTTTGCTCCACCAGGCTTCCCAAACACTGGCACCTTTAGAGTCAGTGTTGTTGTAGAAGTTCCATGCTTTGGCATCGTTCAGATAAGCTAATTCTTCTTCAGACAAACCGTCAGTTGGCATTACTTTCAGCATATGAGGAAGCAATTCTGCGGCTTTCAGATTGTAGTTGTTGTTGTGCAGGTCTTTAAAGTCCTGAATGGTAAATTTCTTTTTAGACCTGAAGAAATCGTTTATTACCCGGTTTCTGTACATTTCGTACCCATCGTTGAATACGTAGTAAGGATAACTTTTGTCTACCGGGTGTTGGTTGGCCGAGCTCACAAAGCCTCTTTCCGGATTCTTTACATGTGCATTATGCGCCTGTGGAATCCATCCCTGCCAATCATGCTCAGGATTGGTTCCGTCCATTAAGAATTTACCCTGCCCCTTCCATTTATTAGGGAACCTTCCCTGAATCCATAAGGCTATATCTCCATCTCTAGAAGAAAAGACGAAATTTTGGGCCGGAGCTACAAAATGAACGAGAGCAGCTTCATACTCATGGTAGTTTCTGGCTCCGTTCAACTCAATTAAAGTTCTTTGATTATTTCCGCCCAAATGCCCTGTCCATTGCATGGCATATCCCATTTTCTGTCCATTGCCTTTAAAGGAGGCGTCATAACTCACGGGGCCATGGTGAGTGTATACAACCGTATCGTAAAAGGTCTCTCTTCCTCGTATAACAATCTCTTCTACTTTTTTGGTCGTTGGTTTCCATTGATTGTCGTGCCAGTATTCCTCTCTTTTTTCGTCTTTGAATTTTATTTTATACCAATCTCTTACATCACGTGTGGCGTTGGTAACTCCCCAGGAAATGTGGTTGTTAAAACCAATGACAATGCCCAGGGCTCCGGGCAAGGTAGCTCCAAAAGTGTTTTTCTCAGGGGTAGTGAGTTGCATTACATACCAAATGGAAGGAAGATTAAGCTGCAGGTGAGGGTCGTTGGCCAAAATGGCATTACCTGAATAAGATTTATCAGGCCCTACCGCCCAGTTGTTACTACCATTATCCGGGTTTGGTTTATGCAAAACATCAGTAATATAATCCATTGGAAAATCTCCTTCAGGAGTGTCTGGCACAGTAACTTCCCAATCACTCCAATCTGTTTCGGCTGGTATTACAGGGTCATTTGCATCAAAAAAATCAGGGAAAAGAAAGTCGAAACGCTCTTTTCCATAGTTGTTGATAAAGTTGGTAAACTCAAGGTCAGTCTCATATCCGGCCAGCATGTCTGTCATATACATTAGCAGTAGAGCTGTTTTTTTGAGTGTCCAGGGCTCTGGAGCATAATCCAAAAGCTTATACTCAACCGGGTATTTACTGGGTGACAAAGGCTCTATATAGCTATTGATTCCATCGCGATAAGCCTCCAGGTACCCCAAAATTTCCGGATCTTTCTGCATGTTTTCCAAGGCTTTTTCGGCTCCAAAGAGCATTCCCTTTCTTCGCTGACTTCGGTCATAATCCAGGGCCGCACTACCCACAATTTCAGAGAGTCTTCCGGCCGATGCATGCGTTTGAAACTCCATTTGCCAAAGCCTGTGCTTCGCGGTTATATACCCTTGCGATCGGTATAAGTCTAAATTGTTTTGAGCAAAGACATGAGGGATGAGGTGTTTGTCGTAATGTACTTTAACCGGTGCTGAAAGGCCTTTAATACTGAGCTCCTCTGTGTTATCTTCAGAAACATCGTTTAACCAGATGCCTTGGTTGGGCGACAGGAACTTACCGAGAGGGGGTAAAGGGTCAATTTTAGTGTTTAGTGCTAGGAATACACTCAAAGCCAAAAGAAAGGATAGTAAGAGTTTTAGAAGCTTCATTGTCGATGAATTTGCTATGAATATAAGGTGATTTTAATGCAAATAGCTACATAGAAAGAGAACAAGTTCCAACATGATGTCTTCCGGGTTTGGTGGAAGTGAAGGTTTCTGTTGTGAGCTTTCTGCTAATCGTTCTACCTTTGTCAGATACACATGAAAGACTTTTCAAAAGAATTGACCGAGAGGGCCAAAAAAATCAGAGCTATTTTCTTTGATGTTGACGGAGTGCTAACCAATGGTAGTATTATTTACGACAACAATGGCTTGGAATCCAAGCAATTTAATGTGAAAGATGGTCAGATTATCAAGTACCTGAAGCAGTACCAAATCGCAACGGTAGTAATTACCGGGCGCGATTCCAGAGTAGTCAGAAACCGATGTAACGAGTTATCTATAGACAGGCATTACCACGGGGTTAAGGATAAAGGGGCGGTGTATGAAGATTTGAAAAAGGAGCTTCATTTACACGATAGTGAGATAGCCTATATTGGAGACGATATTAACGATTTACCCATTTTGAGTAGGTGTGGATTGAGCTGTACTCCGGCCGATGGTCAGTCGCAGGTAAAGGAACATGTTCATTGGGTACTGTCTAAAAAAGGTGGTGAAGGGGCTCTTCGTGAACTGGCCGATATGGTATTGTTGAGTCAGGGTAAGTATGAAGAAATTATTAACAAACTCTTGAAAGCATAAGATGAAAAAATTTGAGGAAGGGTTTCAACTGTCTGACAGTATTACGGTTGGCTCAGGTAAGATGGTTTTGTTTGCCGGACCATGCGCGGTGGAGTCTTATGAGGTGTGCGCGCGCGTGGCAGAAACCCTTAAGGAAATTTGCTTGAGGCTCGATATTCAGTATATCTTTAAGGCATCGTTTGATAAAGCTAATCGTACTTCGGCAAAATCCTTTCGAGGAGTAGGGTTAGACGATGGTCTACGAGTATTAGACCAAATCAAGCGTGATTTCCAGTTGCCGATAGTCACTGACATTCATGAGTCTTACCAGGCTAAACCTGTGAGTGACGTGGCGCAAGCATTGCAAATTCCCGCTTACTTATGTCGCCAAACAGACCTGCTTTTAGCGGCTGGTGAAACCGGTAAAACGGTGAAAATCAAACGCGGGCAGTTTATGGCACCGGAAGATATGCAGTACGCAGTAAACAAGGTGAAATCTACAGGAAACGAAAAGGTTATTTTGACTGAAAGAGGAGTATCTTTTGGCTATCATAATTTGGTGGTAGACATGAGGGCACTTCCAGTAATGAGACAATACGCTCCCGTAGTTTTTGACGTTACCCATAGTGTACAGCAACCCGGAGGCATGGGAGGGAGTTCAGGAGGACAAAAGCAGTTTGCTCCCTATTTAGCCAGAGCGGCCGGAGCAGTGGGGGTCGATGGGTTCTTTATTGAGACTCATCCCAACCCGGAGAAAGCTTTAAGTGACGGGCCAAACATGATCCCTCTGCATAAAATGAATGATTTTCTGACCATGGCCAAAGCGGCCTTTGAAATGGGTCAGCAAGCAAATAATGACGTTGAATGAAAACAAGAAATAGAAAAAGCCCTTTAGCCCTAAAGCTAATGGGCTTTCTTTTTGTGGTACTTCTGGTAAGTAGCTGTATTCCCAATGAAAAAATTGTGTACTTACAGAACAAGGAAGACGACCCTGCTTTGGCCAATGATACATTGATTGAACTAAAGAGAATTGACTACCGTCTTCAACCCAACGACATTCTTCTGATTAACTTTTTTTCCAAAGAGACCCAAGCTGTTGAGGATTATTACCCGATTTTTCAGAGAAGAGCCATGATGGGGCTAGGTGGGGGAAATAACAATAATGGAAATAATATCCTCAATGACCCTTACATGACTGGTTATCACATCGATAAAAACGGAGAAATAGAAATTAACGGTATAGGTAGAATAAAGGCGGCAGGATTAACTACCGATGAACTAAAGTACAGCATTGAAGATATAATTAGAACGAAAGATGGTGTAATGGATATTCTGGTTGGGGTTAAGCTGCAAGGAATTCCCTTTACAATTTATGGAGAGGTGGGGTCTCCTGGTAGTAGAGTAGAAAGAGTTTATGAGCTCACCTTACTGGAGGCCATTGCTACTTCTGGCGATTTGACCTTGAATGCCAATAGGGAACACGTGATTTTATTGAGAGATTATCCGGATGGTGTTAGAATTCATGAGATTGATGTAACAGGCAGAGCTATCATTCCCACCGAGTACTGGTTTATTCAACCGGATGATGTGATTTATGTTCCCCCTTTAAAAATTCGTGAGTTAGGTGTTGGTACCAGTGCCTTACAAAACCTCTCAGTAATTGTTTCTGTTATATCCAGTACAACATTGATTATTAGTTTATTGACCAGATTCTAATGGCAGGATCCGAATTCGATTTTTTTGATGAAAGCAATACAGGTTCGGGCGGGAGTTCAGGGAATATAGATCCTTTACTTATTCTTATAAAGGTAATAAGGAACTGGCCGGTAATTGTACTATCCTGTTTGCTAGGTCTGCTGGTGGTATTTATATATCACCGATATACGACCGAGCGGTATGCGCTGAAAGGATCGATTATGATTCCTGAGGAGAACCCAAACATAGCCTCCCAATTCTTTACCGACTTTATAGGTGGGGGCTTCAGTCCTAACTTTCTCAATGAGCTGGAGGTACTGCGGAGTGTAGATATTACTGCTGCGGCTATAGATTCTCTCGATTTTGATATCGAATATTATTCAAAGGGAAGAATAAAAACCATTGAAGAATATAATACGCTTCCGTTTACCATATTTCCTACAGAAGGCCATAAACAGGTCTATAACAAAGAGTTTCTTATCAGCTTTACTGACAACAATAGTTTCAGACTTACATTTGCTGATAATGACAATCATGAGAAAAGTGAATTGTATCGTCCTAATAGCCTTATAAGTACGGATGAATACAGTTTCACGGTATTCTTCAACCGGACGGTCGATTTAAAAGATAAGAGCTATACTTTTAAATTTCGCGACAAGCAAAGCCTTGTTAATGAGTGGAATAGCCGATTGAAAGTAGACTATTTACGAGCCTTTACTACTATAGCCGAGTTAAAACTTACCCACAGTGAACCAAAGAAGGCAGCAGCTTTTATTAATACTGTGATGGACGTCTACAGAGGCTTGGAGCTTAAGCGAAAGGACGATTTAGCTGACAAAACACTATCCTATATAGATCGTGAGTTAAGGATTCTTGACGACACCCTTTCTATCTATGAAACTAAGTTGGATAGAGTGAAGGTGGAAGAAAAAACCCTTAGTTTAGATAATGTCGGAAGTAAGGTAGAGTCGCAGTTGCTTTCACTGGAACGAAGAAAAGGAGAGGTGTTAGCCTCAATTCGGCAACTTCAACAGAACCTCGATTTTTTGGCAGATAGTACGAAATTTGAAGAAGCTTTTGTGCCGATCACTGTAACTGGCGATGATATGTTTGGCACTTACATTGAGCGTTTGCAGAAGCTATTGGTGGACAGGAGCAAACTTTTGATTACTCTGGCTCCGAAACATAAAATGGTAAAGGACATTTCTAATGAAATAGACGGCTTAGTCTCTCTGATTAGAAATAGTGCTCAAGTGCAAATATCAGGCTTCAATGAGGAACTAAAACAGATAGATAAAGATATTAAAGTAGCTGAGAGGGAGTTTGAGAATTATCCGGAGAAGCAGCGAAAACTAACAGATCTCCAAAGAATATATAATGTTTATGTGAGCATGTTTCAGTTCTTGAGACAAAGAAGAGCTGAGGCTGGAATTGCCAAGGCCGGAAATGAATCCAATGCTCAAATTGTTGACAAGGCTGTTTCCAATGTAAAGGCTATTTACCCCAATAAACCATTTAACTATGCTATTGGAGCGGGAGTTGGCTTAGGGCTTCCACTGCTTTTCTTTTTCCTAAGGGAAGTATTGAACGATAAGGTAGAGTTCAGAAAGCAGATCGAAAAGCTAACCTCAATACCGGTAATTGGTATGATTGGCCATAATAAGTATGAGGGCAACCTTGCAGTGCTTAAGCATCCTAAATCGATTATGTCTGAGTCCTTTCGGGCCATTCGATCGAATATGGCGTTTTTTGGAAGAGATCGAAAAATACAGACTGTCTTAGTAACCTCCAATGCCTCCGGTGAAGGCAAGTCTTTTTGTTCGCTCAATCTAGCTTCCATGTTAGCAGTTTCAGGCAAAAAAACAGTACTGATTGGTTTGGACTTGAGAAAGCCGAAACTCTATGACGATTTTGGATTGACCAACGACTTTGGAGTTTCCAACTATTTGGCCGGTTTTGTAGATAGGGATAAGATTATTCAAAAGACAGCTTACGAAAACCTAGACTTAATAGCTGCCGGGCCTGTGCCTCCTAACCCCGCTGAGCTGCTCATTTCAGATGAAATGAAGGAACTGATCCAGTACCTAAAGGATCATTATGAACAGGTGATTATAGATACACCACCGGTGGGTATCGTAGCCGACACATTCAACCTTACTCATCTGGCCGACCTCAATATTTTTGTGGTTCGCCAGAACTATACAGTAAAACAGGTATTTCCATTTTTGAATGATATTACCAAAAAAGGTATTGTGAAAAATGCCACTTTACTACTCAATGACTTTAAGGTAAACAGAGGCTATGGCTATGGTTACGGTTATGGCTATGGTTACGGTTATGGCTATGGCTATGGCTATGG
>NZ_DDDQ01000042.1:21013-34242 GCF_002336325.1 Roseivirga sp. UBA1976
GGCTATGGCTATGGCTATGGCTACGGTAATTATGGTGGAGGCTACTATTCCGATGAGGAAACCCAAAGTAGTAAAGGGAATTTTTTAAAGAGATTTAAACGTTGAGACAGGAAAGAGTAAAAACTGTAATTGAACCAAGATCTGCCTGGTTCGATCTAAAGTTTCGTGAAATAGCTCAATACAAAGACTTACTCTTCTTATTCGTTAGGAGAGATCTTGTAGCCCAATACAAGCAGACAATACTAGGCCCACTATGGTATTTTATTCAGCCCATTTTAACCACACTTACCTACACGCTGATTTTTGGGAATGTAGCAGGACTCTCAACAGATGGATTACCAAAAATGTTATTCTACATGGCTGGTGTTACATGTTGGCGTTACTTTTCTGACTCTCTGAACAAAACCTCTAATACATTCACCCAGAACGCTCAGATTTTTGGGAAGGTGTACTTTCCAAGGGCTATTATGCCCATTTCTATTACGATTACCAATTTGGCCATGTTTGGTATTCAGTTGCTCCTTTTCTTTGGCTTTTATGCATTTTATGTAATTACCGGGCAGTTCAGTTTGAATCTACAGCCAGAGTTGTTTTTGTTTCCGCTACTTATTGTAATAATGATGTTGTTGGGTCTTGGCTTTGGTTTTATTCTTTCTGCCCTTACAACTAAATATAGAGACCTGAAGTTTTTGATTACTTTCGGAGTACAGCTACTTATGTATGCTACTCCGGTCATCTACCCTCTATCTAGCTTACCTGCTAAGTACAAGCCTTTTATTTTGGCCAACCCAATGACTCCTATTATTGAGACGTTTAGGTTCATGTTTCTGGGTTCAGGTAGCATGAATTATATGCATTTGGGTTACTCAATTGTGTTTGCAATAGTACTGTTTCTTATTGGCCTCATTATTTTCAATAGAACAGAGAAGAATTTTATGGATACTGTATGATCCATAATTTGAGTGATTATTCTTTTCAGGCAATCAAGAAATGTAAGCTGAATGAAAAATTACTAATCGATTACTAAGAGAGTGAGTGACATAGCGATTAAAGTAGAGAACCTTTCCAAGCAATACCGACTAGGTGTTGTTGGTACCGGCACCATAAGTCACGATTTGAATCGTTGGTGGGCCAGAATTCGAGGCAAGGAGGATCCCTTCCTTAAAATTGGCGAAACTAACGACAGAAGTAAGGCAGGAAACTCGGACTATGTATGGTCTTTAAAGGATATAAACTTTGAAGTAAGGCAAGGTGAGGTACTAGGAATTATTGGTAAGAATGGAGCCGGTAAAAGCACGCTGCTTAAGATTTTATCTAAAGTTACCGGTCCTACTACCGGGAAAATAACTGCTTTTGGCAGAATAGGAGCTTTGCTGGAAGTGGGTACGGGCTTTCATCCTGAACTCACCGGAAGAGAAAACATATTTTTAAATGGGGCCATTCTGGGTATGACCAAGGCCGAAATTAAATCCAAACTTGATGAAATAGTAGATTTCTCTGGCTGTGCACGTTATGTAGATACGCCCGTAAAACGATATTCTTCGGGAATGAAGGTGCGCCTGGCATTTGCTGTTGCAGCTTTCTTGGAACCTGAGATTCTGATTGTTGATGAAGTGTTGGCTGTGGGAGATGCAGAGTTTCAAAAAAAAGCCATTGGTAAAATGCAGGACGTGAGCAAAGGGGAAGGTCGAACCGTTTTGTTTGTGAGTCATAATATGGAGAGTGTAAAAAAACTCTGCACTCGCGCAATTGTATTAGAGAATGGACAAGTGAAGTTTGATAGTGATGCTAATTCAGCAGTTAATTTTTATGCAAATGCACAGAAGCTAAAACTCAATTTACATAGTAATTCAGTTTGGAATTTTGAAGATGCTCCAGGGAATGAGAATATAAAAATTCTTAATATTAATGTTTCTCCTATAAATGGTGATGTTCTATCGATCAGTTCAGGGATAAAAATTGAGTATAGTTTCTATAATAGAAAAGAAGATATTAATCTAGCTACTACAGTACAGGTTACAAACCTCAAAGATGAAATCGTGATCCATCAAGGACACAAATTAGCCTATAATCCGAAGTCAAGAAGAGGGGTTTATACAATATCGTTCCATATACAGCCATATATACTTAATGCTGGACACTACAAACTAGGTCTTATCTTTGGAGAAAATGCTAGGTACGTACTGTGGAAGGTAGAAGAGTTTATTGCGTTTGAACTATCTTCAGAGTTCGAAAAAGATTTGCCTAAGGTATTACCAGGGACACTCTATTTAGATATGAGTCCTGAAGTGAATTTCGAACCAGTAGGATAGAATATGTTTGTATGAAAAGAATACTGAATTTTTTAAAAAAGGTCCCTGTTATAAATAGAATTATTGATTCAATTCTTGAAAAAAGAAGAAGTTATTTAATTCTTAAAAAAGGTGAGAACCTTAAAAGCTACGATTATTTAGCTGTGTACTTGACCAAGTTAGATAAAGCGCATGCCAAGAAAGATCGTGATCTTAAAAAACTCCATAAAGACCTCAATAAACTAAGGAAGCAACAAGTTGAATCATGGAATTCTTTTGTCTATTGTAAAGGGTATTTTTATCAAGGGTATAAGAGAGTGGGTATCCATGGGATTAAACCGACTGAGGCAAGAATGAAGAGCTATGATGTATATGATTTCTTTAACGCTAATGGTAGGGTATTAGATATCGGCTCAAATAGTGGCTTCCTTTCGATTTACTTATCTGATTATTACAAAGAAGTTGTAGGGATTGAACTAAACCCTTATCTGATAAGGATGGGTGAATGTGTTAAAAATCATCTTGGAGTTCGAAATGTCAATTTTATTAAGGCAGACTTCATGAGCTACAGTTTCAATAATCAGTTTGACGCGGTTTTCTCACTTTCGAATCACTTTACGATAGATGGTAATTTGAACATGAGTTTTGAGGATTATATATATAAGATATACAATTTACTCAATAATGGAGGAGTACTTTTTTTTGAGAGTCATAATATTAATGGAGATGATAGTGATCTTGATCAAAAGTTCCTTATCGCAAGTCAATATTTTGATTTAAAGAAGTACAAAATGGTGAAGGCTTTTTATCCAGCGGATATCGATAAGCTATTTGCAGTGTTCATTAAGAAACCTTCTATATCTGAAAAATACTCATCTTTTAGTTTGGATAAGGCGAGGCACGAATATGAGTATTGAGCTCCTATTCTTTATTGTTTATCTACTTACAAACAATTGAATCAGTTTAAGGATACGGTAAAAAGCTTTTTGAAGTCTTTAGGTATTTGGAGCTTCTACATATCCTTCAATGAGTATCAACGCAATCGAAGTTTAAGTAAGACTCAAAGGGCTCAGCTTAGGAGAATAAAGTCTGCTGGACAGGTTAAAGTGTTTTTCCTAGTAATTCATGACACGATTTGGAAGTATGATTCTCTCTTCCGCCTCTTGCAAGAAGATAGTAGGTTTTTACCTTATATTGTTGTAATTCCTTTCGTTAGAAACGGTCAACCAGATATGGAGCTTTACAAGAAAGTTGTAAAGTTTTTTGGTGATAAAAACTATCCTAGGTTGTCTGTATACAATAGGGATAATAATGAATGGTTGGATTTACAAGCTACTTATCAACCAGACATCGTTTTTTTCACCAATCCACATCGACTTACTTTTGAGAAGTATTACTCACAAATATATAATAGCGATGTGCTTACTTGTTACGTACCATATGCATTCGTAGTAATCCATTCATTACGAATTCACTATGCACAGGAAATTCATAGGCGACTATGGAAGTACTTCGTTGAAACAAAAACCCATGGGAAGTATGCCACAAGTTTCTTAGGTAAGTTTAATAACCGTGTGGTTGTTACAGGTTACCCAGCGTTAGATACTATTTTTGATTCCAGCTATTCGCCAAAAGATGTTTGGAAGGTGAAGGATAGGAAAAGCGTCAAGAGAATTATTTGGGCACCTCACCATAGTATTGAAGGTCAAGGGAGTAAATTGGATTACTCTTGTTTTACTCTCTATGCCGATTGGTTTATAAAACAACTTAGAAATAGAAGTGATATTCAAATTGCCTTCAAACCGCACCCGCTATTAAAGGAAAAGCTATATAAGCACCCCGATTGGGGTAAGATGAGAACCGATAGCTATTATAGGAGTTGGCAAAATCTACCCAATGGTCAACTGGAGGAAAGCGAGTATTTAGATCTTTTCTATTATTCGGATGCAATGGTCATGGATAGCGCTTCATTTATGGTAGAGTATCTATATTTCCATAAGCCTATAATGTTTCTAGTACATGACGAATTGGTATCAGAAAGGTTCAATTCGTTTGGTAGAGAGGTTTTCTCACATCTATATCATGGTAGAAATAGTAATGATATCAGTGATTTTATAGATGATATTGTAATATCTGGCAATGATAGTCTAAAGAATCAAAGGGAGCATTTCTTTTTTAACGAGGTACTTCCCAAGGGCGAGAAAACGGCCAGTGAAAGAATATATCATGAATTGAAAAACGTTTTATGTCCTTGAAATCAGAGATCAACTATAAACTTACAGGAACAAAAGCCGAGACTCTTCATATTTTGTCTGAGGCCGGCTATAATGTGCCGAAGATTTACTTTTTTACTACCAAAGATTGGCATACTAATAAGCAGAAGGTCATTCTTGAAATTATAAGACAATTTAAAGACAGTGGCAAATTGGCTGTCAGAAGCAGCTCAATCGCAGAAGATACTATTAATTCTTCAATGGCTGGGGCCTTTACCAGTCTACTAAATGTTTCCTGTAAGGAGTCTGATTTAACTGCCGCCATAAATCGGGTAATAGGTTCATATAATGAAGAAGAGTCAAATCAGGTTTTGGTTCAACCAATGGTGACAAATGTGGTAATGAGCGGAGTGGTAATGACTCAGGTTCTAGACGATGGGTCTCCTTACTACGTGATTAACTATGATGATAAGTCTGGTTTGACAGATACTGTAACGAGTGGTAGCTCAATTAACAAAACTGTATATATATATAATGGAGTAAAGGAAGAAGATTTTGACTCTGAACTACTGCTTAAAGTACTTAAATTGATTAGAGAGCTTCAGTCAACATTCCCAGATATTCCACTTGATATAGAGTTTGCAATTGACTCTGAAGGTTTAGTACACCTTTTACAGGTACGTAGGATAGTTACGGTTGATAAATGGGATAAGGCCATAATAAGTCAGGTGTCGTCCAGAATGATATACTTGAGGCAATTTATTCATGAGGCCTTCAAGCCCCGTCCAGATCTATATGGCAGCACCACATTGCTGGGATTTATGCCAGACTGGAATCCTGCAGAGATGATTGGAGTATTACCTCACCCTCTTGCTAGGTCGCTTTACCGAAAGTTAATTACCCAATCAACTTGGCAACTGGCTCGCGAGCAAATGGGGTATCGCAAAATGCCCAAAATGGATTTAATGGTTTCACTTTTCGGAAGGGTTTATATAGACGTAAGAAAGAGTATCAACTCTTTTCTACCGGACGGATTACCGGGAGGTATAAGTGAGAAATTAGTAAATGCATTTGTGGATAGACTCAATCGTAACCCTCACCTTCATGACAAAATAGAATTTGAAATAGTTCATACTGCCTTTGATTTCTGTTTCGAGGAAGACTTTGAATCGAGATATAGCGGTACTCTTAACAGGGAGGAGTTTTTGGTGTACAAAAGTTTACTGAGAAAACTTACCGAAGATGCAGTCATAGATAAATTTAATAGTTCTCTTAATCGTTCACTAAGAACCATAGACCTTCTGAAAGAAGCCCAGTTATTTCAGATAGGTTCTTCAGAAGAAAAGAACTCTTTTTTACTCGCAAGTTGTATAAGTAAATTAATTGATGAATGTATTGAGTTGGGGACATTACCATTCTCAATTTTAGCAAGACATGGTTTCATAGCAGAGTCACTCTTGAGGTCTGCAGTGAGAAAAAATGCTATTTCGAAAGAACGACTATTAGAATTCAGAAGAAGTATAATTACTATTTCTGGTAAGATGAGTGAGGATTATTCGTCAGTTATTGAGGGTAGATTAAATAAAGATACTTTTCTTCAAACCTATGGTCACTTAAGACCTAGTAGCTACGACATACTCTCTCCTAATTATTGTAATAGACCCGATTTGTTTTCTGAAGCTCGCGTTATGAGTGGAAAGGAATGCAAGTCTGAATTCAAACTAACAAACAAAGAAGAATCTCAATTGAATGTACTGATTTATGAAAGTGGGTTTAATGGGATTGATGCTAAAAGACTTATGCATTATGCAGAACAGTCTATAAAAGGCAGAGAGTATGCCAAGTTTATTTTTACCAAGCATTTGTCAGATATTCTTGAGTTAGCAGCTAAATGGGGTGAGTTAAAGGGATTTTCTAGGTATGAGGTTTCAATGCTGGAGATTGAGGACATCCTGAATATGTTATTTGAACCTCTCACAAATGACATTAGACCCTATTATCAAGATAAAATTTCAAAAGCGATCGAAAACTACGATATAGCTTCTTCTTTTAAGTTGAGTTACCTCATTCGATCTGTTCGTGATGTCCATATTGTTCCTATGCAACGAAGTGCAGCCAACTTTATAGGAAATACCAGAATAGAGGCTGAGGTTGTACTAATTGAAGCAAGTAGCAGAAGTGCTCCAGACATGGAGGGAAAAATAGTATGCATTGAAGGAGCAGACCCTGGTTACGATTGGATATTTACTCGTAAAATAGGCGGGCTTGTAACCAAATATGGAGGTGCCAACTCTCATATGGCCATTAGAAGTGCTGAGTACGGTATTCCGGCAGCAATAGGGTGTGGAGAGCAACCTTTTGAACGAGTATTGAGAGCCAGGAAGTGCTTATTGGATTGTAAAAGCAATCGACTTGAGCCCATAACTATTCAAAGCTAAATGAGGATTGGGATTACAATGAGAATTACAAGGGCAGATTCCTACGAGGAATATAGGGACTCCATTGCCCAAGATTGGAATAAGTTCATGGCTTCTAAGTTCTCAAGGGATCAGTATATGTTCATTCCTAATATAGAAGATTCGGTTACAACCTTTGTCCGAGACTGGGGAATAGACATGATTTTTTTGTCTGGTGGAGAAGATATTGGTACCGACAAATCAAGAGATAATACTGAAACAATGCTGATTAAGTATGCTTTAGATTCCAAGATACCTTTAGTAGGCGTTTGCAGAGGTATGCAAATGATTAATGCTTTTTTTGGGGGTAATACTGTAGATGGAGGAGAGACATTCAGAAAAAGACACGTTGCGCATGACCATGAGATTTTCTTCTTAAAGAAAAGAAGAGTGGTCAATTCGTATCACTCTCGAAAAATCACGGAGAATAGTCTTGGAAAAGGGTTGTCTGCTTTGGGCTTTGACTCAGTGGATGGAACGGTTGAGGCCTTGGGATATAAGCATGTATTGGGACTAATGTGGCATCCCGAAAGAGAGAGGGATATAGATAAAGATACAGCAGATATTATTATAAATCACATTCGTGAATATGGAAAATAAAGCAATTATCCTTGCCGCAGGAAGAGGTTCAAGAATGAAGGAACATACTGAGACAAAACCCAAGTGTCTTACTGAACTAGCTGGAAAAACCTTATTAGATTGGCAAATTGAGGCGCTGAGAAAGGCTGGGATAGAAGATGTCTATGTGGTAAGAGGTTACAGGAGTGAATTGATAAATCGGCCAGGATTACAGTATATAAAAAATGAAAGATGGGCAGAGACTAACATGGTCGCTTCGCTTTTTTGTTTTGACTCTTCAATAAGAGAACCTACCATTATATCATACTCAGATATTGTCTATCATAAATCTCATATCGAAGAGCTTAAGAAAGTTGAGTCAGATATAACGATTACTGCCGATAAGGAATGGTTCGCACTTTGGAAGCTTAGATTTGAGAATCCTTTTGAAGACGCTGAGACATTCATTACCAAAGATGGAAGATTGAATGCTATAGGAGGTAAAACTCATCACTTCAATGATATTGAAGCTCAATATATGGGCTTGATTAAGTTATCTCCCAAAGGGTGGGGAATTGTACGGTCTGTTTATGATGAGTTGACTCAAGAGAGGAAGGATAATATTGATATGACTTCACTACTAAATTTACTTCTTGAAAAAGGAGTGCCAATTAATGTGGTTTATGTTAAGGGTCAGTGGTGTGAGGTAGACTCTTATGATGATGTATTATGTTATGAAAGAGAGTTGAATAAAAACCCGGAATGGGCACATGATTGGCGATGAAATATAAATATCTATCAACACAAGTGCCTCGAGTCAAAATTGACTATTCATATTCGGTTTTTGAGGGGGAGAGGTTTTTGGATGCTTGGTTTACAAGTAGGCAAGTAGTACAAGGTAATGATGATTCTGTTTGTTACAAACTAAATCGAATAACTGGCTCTAGCACCGAAGGTTTGTTTTTAGAGTGGATAGGTATTAAAAACAACAAAGGTGAACTCAACAAAGAAAAATTAAACCTACTAGTCAAGAGGTTCGAGGTTACAAAGAAGATATACTCATCCTATGACGAAAATTTTAGGCCTAAGGATAAGAGCTTGTACAACGAGTATAGGTTGTATCAGCTCTTTAGCTTAGTCTTATGTAAGGAGTATGCTGATTCAAACCGACTTCCACTGCTAAATGCTCTTCTTAAACTAAATGATATTGTTTTGAGTGTGTATGAGATGGGTGAGGAATTGGATGTGGAATTGCTAAGAGAAACGTTAGCTCAAGAAGTAAGATTTGTCTTAGAACTTAGAAGGGATTAAATGTCGAATAATAAAAGAATAGTGCTTTTGGCTGGAGAGACGAAAAGAGCACGAACCTATGCCCAGCAATTGGAGAGAGTTTGGCAACTCGATCGGAATGTTGAAATTCTAGGTGTGTTCTATGGTCAAACGCTGAGAACTTGCCCTGAGTCTCTTTTAAACGATGAGACTGGTGAGTATTTTGATAAAGAGAATATTTTTATTCCAGATTTAAACGAACCCATTGAAAAGACCTTTGATCGGAATGGGTGGATTTACCATAAAATTATTAGCGATGATGTAAATTCGGAGGAGTTATTGACGCTTTTAGAATACTTATCGGTGGATGTGGTGGTTTATGCAGGCTATGGTGGGCAGATTTTAAAAGGCAAACACTTTAATGGCAAAAGAAAGTACCTCCATATGCATCCAGGAAGTTTGCCCGATGAACGCGGCAGTACAACTCTATTTTACAGCATCCTGAAAGGGCATAATTGCACAGTAACATCATTCTGGATGACTGAAAAGATAGATGATGGTGAAATTCTATACCAGGAAGAATATGTAGTTCCTAATAAAGGAGTTGATTTGGACGGTTGGTTTGATCATGTAATTCGTGGGGATTGCTTTTTCAAGACCATGAAGCGGTACTTATCAGGAGAGTTGAGCTCTTTTAAAGTAGATACATCTAAGTCTGAGGAATATTACATCATACATCCGGTTTTGAAGCACGTGGCATTAATGGGTTTAACCTGATTTGGAATTTATATTTGATCTGATTTGAGTTTTTGTAGAGAGTTGTTGTTGCCTAAAATAGAAGATATTCGTGGCAACCTTACTTTTTTTGAGGTGGGTAGTAACTTTCCTTTCGAAATTAAAAGGGTGCATTGGATTTATGATGTACCTGGAGATGAGGAAAGGGGAGGTCACGCACTCAGACATAGCCATGAGGTGATTGTAGCCTTGTCTGGAAGTTTTGATGTAGAGGTATTCAACGGCAAAGACTTTGATATATTTCCTCTTAGAAGATCATACAAAGCTCTATATGTTCCTAACCTCTGTTGGAGAAAATTGACGAACTTCTCCACTAATTCACTGGCACTAATAGCCTCTTCAAACTTTTTTGATAAGACAGAATATATCTATTCAATAAAAGAACTTGCAAATGACTCGGAGTTTAAGAAAAAGTACGGTCTTTGATTGTTCTATTCTAGATTTAGATAAGGCTCATACCTTGAAAGGTAATCTTACGGTTGTTGAGAACCTGAAGAATATACCGTTCGAAATAAAACGAGTTTACTATCTCTATGATGTTCCTGGTGGGAGTGAGAGAGGTGGACACGCTCATATAGAGTTACAACAATATCTAATTGCTGCTAGCGGAAGCTTTGATGTTAAATTAAGTGATGGTACTAATACAAGAACAGTTTGTCTGAATAGACCATATTATGCCCTTCACATTGTTCCTGGAATTTGGAGAGAATTACAGAACTTTAGTTCGGGCTCAATCTGTCTTGTGCTGGCTTCTCACCCCTATGACGAAACCGATTATGTTCGAAGTTTTGATGAGTTTATCGTAGCAAAAGAGAGAAATAATGATCATATGCGTTGCAGGTAAACATGCTCTAGCTGTAGAAAGCCTAAAGTATCTTGTTAAAGAATTTCCAGAGTTTAATTACTGTGTAGTTCCATCTGATACTGATGATGGTTGTACTTCTTGGCAACCATCACTTAAATATGAGTCTCATAAGTTGGGTATTCCTAGTATAAAATTAGAAGAGGTCTATCCATTGGATAAACTAATATTTTTCTCCTTTCAATTTGATAGAATATTAAAGCCGGGATTGTTTAGTTCAAATATGCTCTTTAATATTCATTATTCACTTCTGCCATTTTACAAAGGGATGTATCCAGCCGTACATCCAATTTTAAATGGTGAAGAACAAACAGGAGTGACTCTTCATAAGATAGATCATGGTATTGATACCGGGGATATAATTGATCAAAAGATTGTGAAGATTGATCACTGTGATACCAGCCAAGATTTATATCTGAAGCTTACCGAGGCCGGTGTTCAATTATTTAAAGAAAATGCTAGAAAACTATTGTTGAATAAGTTTGTAGCTTCTTCGCAGCCGAATCGTTTAGGTTCCTATTATTCTGTTAACTCGTTGAATTTTAGTAACCTGTGTATAGACTTTAATAAAACGGCAATAGAGGTCCATAATCAGTTTAGAGCCTTTTCATTTAGGCAGTACCAGTTACCAACTTTTAATGGAAGGAGAATATATAAGACATCTGTAACCAATGAAAGAAGCGTACAAAAACCTGGCTCAATAATAACTGATGATTCAGTTAAAACTGTAATATCATCAGTCGATTATAACCTTGAGTTGTATAAAGATTATTACGATGAACTTTGGTTGGCTTGTATCAATGGTAGTCTTTCTCAGGTAAAGACTTATGCTTCAAGAGTATATGATATTAACTTAAGGAATAATCGGGGTTGGAGTGCGATTATACTGGCAGTCTTCCATGGACATAAGGAAATAGTTCAACATCTGATTTCATTGGGGGCTGATGTCAATTGTACTAACTATAGGGGAACAACCCTCCCAATGTATGCTCTCACTTATTTCAAAAATAGTGGAGATCCCAGCATGTTACATTTGTTAGGAGCATATGAACTAGATATCAAGTTAGAAGATGAATCTGGTAAAAGTATATTTGACTACTGTGATGAAACACAAGCAGTTCTTCTCCAAAAAGCGTTCAAGTCTTAATCCTCCAAAATGGACATAAAATTTTTGTCGTTCGATAAGATTAATAACCAGATTGATCAAGAGTGTTTAGAGGCATATAAAAGAGTGTTTGATTCCAGATGGTACATTTTAGGGGAAGAAGTAAATACCTTTGAGTCAGAGTATGCTTTATTCTCTGAAACTAAATATGCGGTTGGTGTATCAAATGGTTTAGAGGCTTTGCACCTCTCTTTGCGAGCTTTAGGCGTTGGAGAGGGTGATGAAGTTATCGTTCCTTCCAATACCTTCATCGCCACCGTTTTAGCGGTAAGCTATACAGGGGCTACTCCTGTATTTGTCGAACCTCGAGAAGACACATTCAACATTGACCCTGAGAAAATAGAAGGAGCAATCACGAGTAGAACGAAAGCCATTATTCCGGTTCATCTTTATGGGCAAGCCTGTGAAATGAAGCAGATCATGGAAATAGCAGATAACTATAAGATATATGTTGTTGAAGATAATGCTCAAGCTCAGGGCGCAACTTTCAATAATAGAAAAACGGGGAGTTTTGGCCATGTCAATGCAACCAGTTTCTATCCTGGTAAAAATCTTGGTGCATTAGGGGATGCTGGTGCTATAACAACAAATTGTTCAGAATTATATCAATCGCTTAAGACAATAAGAAACTATGGCTCAGAAAAGAAATATCATAATCAAGTAATCGGATATAACGCTAGGCTAGATGAGATTCAGGCAGCATTCCTTTCTGTAAAACTTAAGTATTTGAACGACTGGAATAAGGAACGAAAAGAGATTGCTAAATGGTACAATGAAGGTATTATTTCAGACAAGGTTATTAAAAATGAAATTGCTCAAGGAGCTACTTCAGTCCATCATCTATACGTGATTCGAACAGATCGAAGACCAGAACTACAACAATTTTTATCTCAAAAAGGAGTTGAAACACTCATTCACTATCCTATTCCTCCGCATCTTCAAGGGGCTTATAAATACTTAGGCTTTGCAGAAGGAGCTTTTCCAATTGCTGAGAAACTTGCGCGTGAGGTTTTAAGCTTACCACTTTATATTGGAATGAAGAAGGATGAAGTGGATTATGTATGTGATTTAATTAATCGGTTTTGATATAATGAACAGAGTTGAAGGACCATTGGTGAGTATAGTAGCTGTTTGTTTCAATCATGAGCAATTTCTTATTGAAACCTTGAATAGCATAAGAAGCCAATCATATTCAAATGTTCAATTAATTATTGCTGATGATTGTTCAAAAGATAACTCAGTAGATGTTATTAATCGCTGGATTAGGAAACACTCTGTTAATTGTGAACTTTTGGTTCATGATGTCAATCAGGGGGTATGTGCGACACTAAACGAAGCTTTTAATCTAGTACGAGGACAATACTATCAAATGATTGCTTGTGACGATGTTATGCTCCCTGATAAGATTGAGAAGCAGGTGTCTATTCTAGAAAAACATAAGGAACTATCTGTCATTCACTCTTCAGCACATCGAATAAATGAAGATGGTGAGGTTCTTGATTATAATTTCATTTTAGGAGAGAATTTGGAGGGTATGCAAAATTCCCAACTTCTACTTGAAGGTATGATAAACTCCAGTAAAATTATTGCTCCTACAATATTGTATAGAACCAAGCATTT
>NZ_DDDQ01000178.1:0-2153 GCF_002336325.1 Roseivirga sp. UBA1976
TTTAGTTTAAGTGGAGTGGTTCATGGTGGTACGGTATTCTATGAACCTAAAACATGGAGCTTTGAACTGGTCTGTTCTATTCATCTCTCAATGAGTCTACAGGGTTGGCACTAGCTGTCCTGAACGATTGCACCGTTACTGTTAGTAAGGCTATGGACAGAGTAAGCAGTGTAGGCGCTAAAAACAACAAAGCACCCAGGTTTATTCGAAACGCAAAATTCGACAACCAATCATCCAGAAAATAATAAGCTACAGGTATGGCCACTAGTGAAGCCAAAAGCACCAGTTTGGTAAAACTGAGGTTAAGCATGTAGACTAGCTGACCTACAGTAGCTCCTAGTACTTTTCGTACCCCTATTTCTTTTTGTCGTTGTTGAGCAGAAAGATGGGCCATTCCGAAAAGGCCAAGACAAGAAATAATGATGGCAATTACTGATGCTGTTGTAATTATCGATTTCCAACGCTTTTCTTCTCCATAACTATTTCGGTTAATTTCTTCCTGGAAGAAGAATTGCAAAGGGGTGTAAGGATCAACCTTTCTCCATATTTCGTTTAGTGTTGCCTCTAATTGAGTACTGTATTCCGGTTGGTAGCGCATGCTAATAGACCCAAAGTCTCCATTGTCGGGGTTGCCGGCAATCATTACTACAGGAGATACTCCATTCTTGGCAGAAGAATAAATGAAGTCCTTTACCACTCCAACAATCCTGTACTGATCTTTGGCATCATCACCCCCGCCCCCAGTTAAAAATGTGCCTACAGCGTCACCTTCTATTCCTGCTTTTTCAATAAAGTTTTCGGTCACAATTAGGTTGGTCAATGTATCTGTCCCTTTAAGGTACACATCGCGCAAGGGTTTCAGGTTTCTTCCAGCTACCAGATCAAGGTCCATCAGATGAATGAAATTGGTATCCACTTCTGTGTAGGCCGAGAAAAATTCTTTATTGTTATAACCCAACGAAGTGGCCGATCCAAAGCCATCAGAATATGAGGTCATAGAAATATTTGGGTTCTTTAAAAGCTCGGACATTATCACACCGGCCTGCGACCGATTACCACCCAACTGCATTACAGCCATGTTTTTATCTTCATAGCCCAAATCCGTATTCAGCAGAAAGGAAATCTGCCTATTCATGGCCAGGGTGCCAATAACCAGAATAGCTGCTATAGCAAACTGAAAGAGCACAAGTCCTTTGGTAAGGTATTGACGCCCTTGCAGCTTAACTTTTCCACTCAGGCTTTTAAGTATCTGAAAACGTGCCACCACAAAGGCTGGATAAGCCCCTGCCAACAAAGCACTTAATGCAACTACTCCCAGGCAGGCCAATACAAGATAGGCATCTTGAATAATGCCTGAAGAGAATGATTTATTGGTTAATTGGCTAAAGGTGGGTAAGAAAAGTTCGGCCAGAATGAGTCCTAGAACAAAGGCTATGATAGATATGTACAAGGCCTCTCCTAAAAATTGCCAGGCCACTTGCTTTTTGCGCGCGCCCAGTACTTTTCGAATACCAATTTCTTTGGCGCGTGGTATTGAACGCGCTACTGATAGGTTGGCAAAATTGATGCAGGCCAGTAACAAAATTAGAAAACCAATACCTGATAGTATGTAAGAATAGGTGGGGTTGCTGGAACTTCTCAATCCTGCCGAGCTGGAGATTTCCTTATCGAGATGAATGGAGGTAAAAGCCTGAAGCTTACTATCTATGTTTCTTGCCCATTCACCTTCTTTTTCATCGGGGTTTAGTGTAAGCCGAACTTCTTTTAATTTTTGCTCAAGAAGCTGAATGTCGACATTTTCCTTATCTAATAGGACCACCGAAGTATAGCCAATATTTGACCACGCCCTTGTCGGGTTTCTGACTGGACGAACTCGCTCAAACTTCTGCCATGAAAAATAGGCCTGTCCATATAAAGAACTATTGTGAGGTAAGTCTTCAAAAACGGCATCAATCACGTACTTCTCTACATTTCCTTCCAGTTTAATGTTTAGTTGTCTGCCGGCCACCTTTACCGAGCCAAAATACTTCTCGGCCATAGTTCGATTAATCACCACAGAGTTGATGTTGGAGAGTGCCTCTTCTAAAGAGCCATCCAACACCCTAAAGTCGAATATGCGGAATGTACCGGGGTCTGTATAAAACGAGCCATAT
>NZ_DDDQ01000178.1:2450-6912 GCF_002336325.1 Roseivirga sp. UBA1976
CTGTATAAAACGAGCCATATTCTTGCACCCATTCCTCATTTTTCTGAACCACAATAGTGGCAGAAGAAAACCTCGTAAAGTCTACTATTTCCGGTATGCGCTGGGTATACTCGAAGGCTTCTACCCTGTTAGTGGCCCCCATGGTATCTTTATTACCGAACCAGTCGATCACAGAGTTTATTCGGTAAATACGGTTGGCCTTTGATTGAAATCTATCGTAAGTCAATTCATCTTTCACATAGAGAAAAATGAGCAGGCAGCAACAAATGCCCACAGCCAGGCCAAAAATGTTTATGAAAGAGTAACCTTTGTGCTTACTGAGGTTTCTGATAGCGATTTTCAGGTAGTTTTTTAGCATAACTCGTTCATTATTTAAGGTTCATAGCTCATGGTTAGATGCCCCAACTTGGAACTTAAAACATGGAACTTTGAACTGGTTTTTATTCATTTCTAAGTACTTCAGCCGGGTTTTTTCTCACACTATTCACTCCCTGAAGGGTAAGCATGGCTATAGCCAACAGCAGTACAACACCAGAGGATAGAACAAAGTAAAGATTGGTTGAATTAATGCGATATGGGAAGCCCTCGAGCCAGCCTTTAATCAGATATTGCGTTACCGGAACGGCAATAACCATGGCCAATGCAATAAGCAATACAAAGCGTAGATTTAGGTTCTTTAACAAATCCCATAAGCCGGCTCCCAGCACCTTGCGGATACACAGCTCTTTCTCCCGAATCTGACTCTCGAAGACCGCCAGAGCAAAAAGCCCGAGTCCGGCAACAGTAATCAGCATAATGGTCAATCCATTGAAAATAGAAATCAGAGCTTCTTCACTTTTGAAAGCATCATCAAAGTAGTTTTCTATGATATCATAACCCATTGGTTCACTCGCTCCTAAATCCTTCCAAACAGATTCTGCATAGGCGATAACCTTCTCCTGATCTCCAGCCTTATACCTCAGCAAAGTATTAAATACCTGATCAGGCTTATAACTTATCATCAATGGCTTTATTTTAGACTTGGTAGCACTAATATGAAAGTCTTTAACCACTCCCACAATCCTTAAATCTGTACCTTTAATTTTCTCTCCAATGGCTTCTTTCGGGGAGAATCCGAGAGCCTCTACTGCAGTTTTATTAATTATCACACCATTATTCAAACTAGCTTCCGGAAGGGATGAAAAGGTATCACCAGCCAACAGCTCAAGTCCTGCTATTTCTAGAAAGTTCTTTTCCGCATTCCCAATTGTAAAAATTTCGTTTCTTCTGTTTTCTCCTTCGCCAAGCTCTATAATCATTACGCTGCTCGTCTTGGGAATTGGTCCTGCAGAAACCATTTCAATTGCTGTAGATCTGGCTAGCTCATTTCGAAATACCTCTCGGTTATTATACATCCCACCTGTCCTCATTTCAATACTGAGAATGTTTTGAGAATTATACCCTAAATCCATATTGATCATGTGATGGGCCTGAAAACGAACGATTAGTGCGCTCGCCAATACTCCAGTGCAAATGGTAAATTGAATAACAATCAAGGCTTTTCTCACTATCGATCCCTTTGAGTTAGGGAGGTTACCCTTAAGAATTCTGGAAAGATGAAACCGACTACCCATCAGTGCTGGGTATAAGCCAGAAATGACAACTACTAGAAGAAGAGCTCCAATGAGAAGTGCTAAAGCAGAAGGGTCTGAAACAATATCTAATGAAAGTCTTTTATCAATTAGCTCATTAAATCCGGGCAAAACGAGTTCAATGCCTATAATTGCCACTGTGAGAGCCAATAGTGCAACGAAAAAAGTTTCTCCTAATTGATTGGCAACCAATCTGCTTCTGGAAGCACCAACAACCTTTCTGATGGCAAAATCCTTGGCCCTGGCAAACGACCTGGAAGTTGTGAGGTTGATGTAATTGAATGAAGCTACCAACAACATAAGGGTTCCAACCACACTGAAGATTACGATGTATTTTTCCTGACCACCAAACATTCCTCCTATTGGTCTGGAGGTTTCCCCAGATAGGTAAAGCTCACTGAATTTGCCAAACGAAAAAGTTAATGCCACATCATCTCCAGTATTTTTTCTCATAATTTCACTGGCCTCTTCTTCGAGTTTTTCCAGGTCATACCCTTCTTCAACCAATAGATATTGCACCCCCATACCAAAGCGCCAATTACCTTCGATATTCACATAATGACCCTTAGTAAAATCGATTGGAATAAGGAGGTCAAACTGAAGATGTGAGTTTCCCGGTATTGGCTTAAGTACTCCAGTGACACGGTAATTTCCATGATTCTCAATTTCGATGATTTCGCCCATTGGGTTTTCATTTCTAAAATGCCTTTCAGCTAATTCATGAGAAATAACGACTCCATCGGGCACAGAAAGTGCTTTTTGAGGATCGCCAATCGCTAAATCAAAATCAAATATTTTGAACAAAGAGCCGGTGGTGTTATGTAGCAGTTTTGTATCAAACTCCTCTCCCTTCACAGTATACTTTGCAATCTGTGAATAGCTTATGTTAACAGCCTCCTTAACGCCTGGACTTTCTTTAACCAAAGCCTCTCCCAAGGGAAAAGCAGGCTGCAGAGTCATAGAACCGGTTGGGGTTTCGAGAGTTCTTTGCGGCTTATAGATATTCTCTGCATTCTTATGCCACTTATCGTGGGTCAACTCATCTTTTACATAGAGCGAAGTGAGCAGAAAACAGAAAATACCTAAACCAAGCCCAAGAATGTTGAGCAGTGCATAGTACCGCTCTCTTTTCAACGACTTGATGCCACTTTTAAGGAATTGTGTAAGTTTATTCATTACTTCCGCTGTTAGTTTTCATTAATGTATTTTCCAATTATTCCTCAGTACATGGGGTGTTTAAAGTTTTAAGTTTCATGTTCCATGATGCTTCAACTTTGCACTTTAAACTTTGAACCCCTAACCCCTAAAGGGGCAGCACCACATCAGCTCTATGCTCCTGTGATCAAGCCAATTTCAGGCTCAAACTATGAACTATGAACTTGAAACCATAAACCAAACTACTCATACCTCAAAGCCTTAATAGGGTTAGAAATAGCCGCTTTAATAGACTGGTAGGACACAGTAATTAAAGCCACCATAACGGTTGCCAGACCTGAAATGGCAAAGAAATACCAGCCGATATCAATTCTATAGGCAAATCCATTCAGCCATTTATCCATGAAATAGTAAGCCAAAGGCCAGCCTATAACATTGGCGATTAAAACAATCTTGAGGTATTCCTGTGAAAGAAGCATAACAATCTTGCTCACATCTGCTCCCAATACTTTTCTTATACCAATTTCTTTAGTGCGCTTTTCAGCCAGATATGAAGCCAGCCCAAACAGCCCCAAACAGCCTATTACAATGGCTAGAGAAGTAAAAGACAATACTATTTCCCCCAGCTGTTTATCCTTCTCATACAGTGATCGCACAGAATCATCTACAAACTTCAGGTCGAAGGGGCGGTGTGGTACAAGCTCAGACCAAACCTCGGCCATTTCTGCTTTTACCTGCTCTATACGCTCCATGTTTACACGGGCATACATAAGGCTCTTAAATCGTTGAGGCCCGGTAAAAACAGCTAGTGGCTCTATTTTCTGATGTAAGCTGGCGAGGTGAAAATCTTCGACCACCCCTACTATGGTGCCCATCATGCTTTCATCAAGTCCAAACTTCTTACCTATAGCATTTTCCGGAGTCAGTCCCAGGGCATCTATACCCGTTTTATTGACCAGGTAGTATACGGTAGAATCCCAATCAGACCTGGACTGAAATGATTCACCACTCAAAAGCTTTAGACCAAAAGTTTCTAAAAAGTCAAGGTCACCATTCATGCCTCTAAAGGAAACCTGAAAATCGGCTGGTCTGCCTTCGAGTACAGCACCCCATCCGGAAACCACATTGGTAATAAGGTTATTAGAGCCCGATACATTTTCTACTCCTGTAATGGCTTTAAAACCATTTTTAAGCGAATTGTAGGCATTGCGCGCAGGAGTATCGGAAAGCTGCATGTAAACCAACTGACTCTGGTCGTAGCCTATCTCTTTGCTCTGAACAAATTGAAGTTGATTATAGATAATCAATGTTCCTGTGATGAGAAACACACTGACGCAAAACTGAATAGTGACCAGCACCCTTCTAAAGGTATTGCCCCCTTTCTGGCTGAAAGTGCTTTTCAATACTTTGGAAGGCTGAAACGAAGAGAGAAAACTGGCCGGGTAACTTCCTGAAATAAGGCTAACTAACAGAACAATAGCCAAAAGACTTGGAATGAAGTAATTATCGCCTAGTAAATCAATACTCAGACTGGTGCCCGCCATGGTGTTGAAAAAAGGCAAGAGTAACTCGGCCATTACCACACCAATAATCACGGCAAAAAGGGTAATCAGAAAGGTTTCGCCATAAAACTGCCAAATAAGTTGGGCTCTATAGGCACCCAAAACTTTTCTTAC